>NZ_JAGYFX010000054.1:0-43021 GCF_019946615.1 Pseudomonas sp. BF-R-01 | reverse complement strand
CGCTCCTACAGGATCTGCACAGTACCTGTAGGAGCGAGGCTTGCCCGCGAAGGCGGTTTTACATACGCAGCAGCATTTTCCAGGCACGATTCTGATAAACGGCAATCGCCTGCTGCTTGCGCGCATCCAGCAGTTCATCGGTGATCGGCTCGTTAGCCAGCAACGCCAACTGTTTCAGCTCGCCGTACAGTCGATCCATTTCCGGGACCTCCAGCACGTTGCGCGCATGGTGCAACCAGGACTGGATGCGCTCGATGCGCGGCAGTTGCTCGGCCAGATCTTCCGGCTGCTGCTGGTAACGCTGCAATTGCAGGGACGTCGCTTCTTCACCGAGCAAGCGCGGCAACCAGCTACCCAGTTGCGCAGCGCCCTGGCGATTGCCGCGAACATTACGATCGGCCGCCCAGGTGCGGGCCAGCAACCAGCGCGAGGTGTTCAGCGAGAACAGGCCCCAGCGCGGGTCTTCGAGTTCTTCGAGGAACTGCTCCGGCGCGGCTTTGCGCACGTCTTCGTCGTCCAGACCGGCTTGAACCAGCGGACGCCAGTCTTCAAGCAAGGCATCCAGCGCGAGACGCAGATCGTGCGTCGACTGACGCGGCGCGGCCTGGCCAAGGCTGCTCAGCAGGGCGCGCAATTCAGCAAGGTTTTCGACCCAGTCCTGCAACAGACGCCAGTGGCCATTGAAGCGATATTGCTCGGCCAGACGCTGGCTGCTGCTCAGCAAGTGCCAGCTCAACGCGGCGAACGCGTCGTCCAGCGGCATTTCGGCGCTGATCTGCGGGGCCGGCAGGCTCAACGAATAGCTGTTGGCGTCGTACAAGCGATAACCGCGTTCGGCCTTGCTGATGTCACACGGCATCAGGGCCAGGGTCGCGGCCAGTTCGGCGGCCAGCTCCAGCAATGCCGCCGGTTCGCCTTCGCGCAGTTCCAGTTCCAGCTCGCAGATTTCTTCTTTCTGCTTGCCGACCACCACGTGGCCCAGGTCCAGCGCGGCTTCGATGACCACTTTGGTCTTGCCACGGCCCCAGGCGATTTCAGCGCGTTCGCGGACGAAATCGGTGGTGAAGATCGGCTTCAGGGTTTTCTTGTCCAGCTCGGCCAGCTCTTCAGGCCAGCATTCGCCGTCGAGTTTCTTCACGTCGAGCTTGGCTTTGGGCAGGTTCCAGTCGTATTCGTTACGCTCGGACAAACCGGCGACGCTCTGGCCACGGGTCTTGAGGGTCTGAATGACTTCTTCGCCGTCCTTGCGCAGGCGCAGGGCAACCTTGGCGCGGGCCAGGTCGCGCTCAGGCGTGTCGAAGTACTGGTTCATCAGTTCACGGCGTTCCCAGCCACTTTTGTTGCGTTTTTTCAGGAGCGGGTGCTCGCGCAGTGCGGCGAGGGTTTCGCGGCTGACGCGGAGTTTGATTTCAGTTTCTTTCTGCATGGCCGGAAAATCCAGGATCGGGAGCGCAGCCGGGGGAATGTGTGGCTGCCAAGGTCGTGCAGTGTACAGCACTGCTCAGGCCTACGCGCCGCGACGGTTTATTCCTGTCACCGGATGGTTCTATGATGGACTTCAATTCGGGAGTTGGAGTCAGCGATGCCGTTGCCGTCGATGAAAGATCAGTTCGCTGCGCTGATTGCCGCACCATCGGTCAGTTGCACTCAGGCCAGCCTCGATCAGACCAACCGTCCAGTGATCGATTTGCTGGCGACGTGGCTCGGTGACCTGGGTTTTGCCTGCGATATCCAGCAGGTCAGCCCTGGCAAATTCAACCTGCTGGCCAGTTTTGGTTCCGGCCCCGGCGGTCTGGTGCTCGCCGGGCACAGTGACACGGTGCCGTTCGATGGCGCGTTGTGGCAGACCGATCCGCTGAAGCTGACCGAAGTCGATGGCCGCTGGGTCGGGCTGGGCAGTTGCGACATGAAAGGCTTTTTTGCCCTCGCCATCGAAGCCGTCCTGCCGTTGCTCGACCAGCCGTTCAAACAGCCGTTGCTGATCCTCGCCACCTGCGACGAAGAAAGCTCGATGTCCGGCGCGCGTGCCTTGGCCGCAGCAGGACGCCCGTTGGGCCGAGCGGCGGTGATCGGCGAGCCGACCGGGCTCAAGCCGATCCGCATGCACAAAGGCATCATGATGGAGCGCATCGACATTCTCGGTCAGAGCGGCCATTCCTCCGATCCGCGCCTGGGCCATAGCGCCCTCGAAGCCATGCATGATGCGATTGGCGAATTGCGCGGCCTGCGCTTGCTGTGGCAACGTGAATTCCGCAATCCACAGTTTGGCGTGCCGACTCCGACCATGAACTTCGGCTGCATCCATGGCGGCGATAACCCCAACCGGATTTGCGGCCAGTGTTCGCTGGAATTCGACCTGCGTCCGTTGCCGGGCATGGACCCCAAGGTGCTGCGTGCGGAGATTCTGCAGAAACTCCAGCCGGTTGCCGAGCGCCATCAGGTGAAGATCGATTACGCGCCGCTGTTCCCTGAAGTGCCGCCCTTCGAGCAGGCTGAGGACGCAGAATTGGTCCGCATCGCGGAGCAGCTCACCGGTCATCGCGCCGAAGCAGTGGCGTTCGGGACGGAAGCGCCTTATCTTCAACGCCTTGGCTGCGAAACGCTGGTGCTGGGCCCGGGTGACATCGCGTGTGCGCACCAACCGGGGGAATACCTCGAAATGTCACGTTTGCAGCCTACCGTGCATCTATTACGACAGTTGATTGAACATTACTGCCTGACACCGGCCCAATCGCCGATGTCGGTTGGTTGAGCACCATCCATGTGGGAGCGAGCCTGCTCGCGATGGCGATCTTTCATTCAACATCCATGTTGACTGGTCTGGCCTCATCGCGAGCAGGCTCGCTCCCACAGGGTCTGTGTCATGACCGACAAAGTGTATAAATTGCCGATGTTTAAACCCGTATTCATGAGGAGAGCGCGCGTGTCGCCAAGCCTGTTCCGACGATAACCATCAGCCCGCTGTGCGTTTTCTGTTTCGCCCATTTTTTGGCTGCTATTTATTACAGGCCCAGGTTCATGCCCGAATACGTTAATTGGCTTCGTCACGCTTCGCCTTACATCAATGCCCACCGCGATTGCACCTTTGTCGTCATGTTGCCCGGCGACGGCGTGGAGCACCCCAACTTCGGCAACATCGTCCACGACCTGGTGCTGCTGCACAGCCTCGGCGTGCGACTGGTGCTGGTTCACGGTTCCCGTCCACAAATTGAAACCCGTCTCGCGGCACGCGGCCTGACCCCGCATTACCACCACGGCATGCGCATCACCGATGCCGCGACCCTTGAGTGTGTGATCGACGCGGTTGGCCAGTTGCGTATCGCCATCGAAGCGCGCCTGTCCATGGACATGGCCTCGTCGCCGATGCAGGGCTCGCGCCTGCGAGTGGCCAGCGGCAACCTGGTGACCGCCCGGCCGATCGGCGTGCTCGAAGGTGTCGACTATCACCACACCGGCGAAGTGCGCCGGGTTGACCGCAAAGGCATCAATCGCCTGCTGGACGAGCGCTCCATCGTGCTGCTGTCGCCGCTGGGCTACTCGCCGACCGGGGAGATTTTCAACCTCGCTTGCGAAGACGTCGCCACCCGCGCGGCCATCGACCTGGGCGCCGATAAACTGTTGCTGTTCGGTGCTGACCTGGGCTTGATCGATGAAAACGGTCGTCTGGTGCGCGAACTGCGCCCGCAACAAGTGCCGGCGCATTTGCAGCGTCTGGGCAGCAACTATCAGGCGGAACTGCTGGATGCAGCGGCTGAAGCCTGCCGTGGCGGCGTAGCGCGCAGCCATATCGTCAGTTACGCCGAAGACGGCGCGCTGCTGACCGAACTGTTCACCCGTGACGGCGGCGGTACGCTGGTGGCACAGGAGCAATTCGAGGTTGTGCGTGAAGCCGCAATTGAAGACGTTGGTGGTTTGCTGGATTTGATCAGCCCGCTGGAAGAGCAGGGGATTCTGGTGCGGCGTTCGCGCGAAGTGCTGGAGCGTGAGATCGAGCAGTTCAGCGTGGTCGAGCGCGAAGGCATGATCATCGCTTGCGCGGCGCTGTATCAGATTGCCGATTCGGATGCCGGGGAGTTGGCGTGTCTGGCGGTGAACCCGGAATACCGTCATGGCGGTCGCGGGGATGAGCTGCTGGAGCGCATTGAAACCCGTGCCCGTGCTCAGGGATTGAAGACGCTGTTTGTCCTGACTACCCGTACGGCTCACTGGTTCCGCGAGCGCGGGTTTGTGCCAAGCAGCGTCGAGCGCCTGCCGTCGGCGCGGGCGTCGCTGTACAACTATCAGCGTAATTCGAAGATCTTCGAAAAAACCTTGTAACCCGGACCCTGTGGGAGCGAGGCTTGCCCGCGAAGGCGGCCTCAAATTCAACATATGTGTCGGCAGGTATGGCCTCTTCGCGGGCAAGCCTCGCTCCTACGGGGAACGGTGTGTTACTCGGTGACGAATTTCGCACTGACATACGGCGAATAGTCCGGCAGCACCGTCTCAACCTTGCCTTGTTCCTTCAAGAACTTCGCCGTCTCACCAATCGCCTTCGCCGTGCCGCCCTCCAGCAGCGCGGTGGTTTGTTGCGCCTTGGCGTCCGGGAATGCAGAACCGGCCAGCAATTCCGGTACATCGGCGGCATTGGCACCGGTCAGTTTGGCGATTTTCTGTACCGGCACCGAATCGGCGGTCCAGCTGTCTTTATGTGCCGCGTAGTCGGCGAACGAGTCCAGCGTCACCTTGGCGAACTTGGCTACGACGTCGGGGTGTTTCTCGGCGTAATCCTTGCGCGCCACCCACACTTCAAAAGTCGGCGCGCCCCACTGACCCACCTGTGCGGCGTCAGTCAACGTCTTGCCAGTCTTGCGAATTTCCCCCAGGGCGGGCGACCAGACGAACGCACCGTCGATGTCCCCACGCTTCCAGGCGGCAGCGATTTCCGCTGGTTGCAGGTTCACCACTTTGACTTTCGAGGCGTCGAGGCCCCAGTGCTTCAAGGCGCCGAGCAAGCTGTAGTGAGAGGTTGAAACGAACGGTGTGGCGATGGTCTTGCCGATCAGATCTTCCGGTTTATCGATGCCGCTGCCGTTGCGTACCACCAACGCTTCGGCGGCGTTGATCTGGGCAGAAACGATAAACGCGACGATCGGCAAATTGCGCGAGGCGGCCGCGGCCAGTGGGCTTGAACCGAGGTTGCCAATCTGTACGTCGCCCGAGGCGATGGCGGTTACTACTTCCGGTCCACTGTTGAAACGACGCCAGTCAATTTTTTGGCCGATGGTTTTCTCGTAGAGTCCATCCGCCTGGGGAACTTTGCTGGGGTCTATTCCGGTTTGATAGCCGACGGTGAGGTTCGCGGCATGGGCGGAAAAAGAAAATAATACCGATACACAAACTGTAACAATTGGGTTGGATAGTGCGCGCTTGGTCGTCATGGCGTAGGCCTTATCGATAGGAATTGTTGCGGAATTGCTTCCAAACCTAATCGATCTAAAAAACGCCTAATAAATACCATTTAGGAATTAGCTTATGAGCTGGCCGCTCTAGTCCGCGGGGCAGCAAACGGTGAGCAAAATTCCTAAACGGTATTAGAAAAGAATCCATTCATTCTTTTCAGGTTTATGACGAAATCATGACCCTGCACGGACCAAAAAACGGGGATTAGACCATGGTCGTAGACACACATGGTTACGATTGACTTGTGGGTCACGCTCTGGCGCTAATCGCGCATCTTAGGACTTGGGACATTGATTCCGGGCCAGGAATACAAGAATTAGAGACGAGAGGAGTTTAACAATGAACAAGTCCACCTTGGCGCTGGCCGTGGCCCTAGGGGTTATGGCGCAGCAGGCAGGCGCCGCCGGTTTCATCGAAGACAGCAAGGCTTCCGTCAGTTCGCGTACCTATTATTTCGACGCCGATGTCCGTGAAGGCGCCAAGACCCCAGCTAACCGTCAGCGCGAAGCCGCTGAAGGCCTCAAATTCGATTACCAGTCGGGCTTCACCCAAGGTGTCGTAGGTTTCGGTATCGATGCCCAGGCATTGGTCGGTATCCATCTGGACGGCGGCAAGGGCCATCACCCGGACAATAACTCCTTCAGCCCTAGCGATACCGATGGTTCGGCAGAGAGTTCGTGGAGCCGCGTGGCGGGCAACGTCAAGGCACGCTTCTCGAAGACAGAGGCCCACTACGGTGGTGCCCTGCAGCCAAACATGCCGATCCTGATCGCGAACGACAGTCGCGTACTGCCGCAAACCTTTGAAGGTGGCACCATCACCTCGAAGGAAATCGACAACGTGACCTTCAACGTAGGTCAGCTGGAGCACGCGACGGGTCGCGCATCCAGCAACAGCACTGGCCTGTCTGTGGCTGGCGCTACTCAGGACAGCAATCAGTTCCGTTATGCCGGTGCTGACTGGAAAGTCACCAAAGACCTGATGCTGCAGTACTACCACGCGAACCTGGAAGACTTCTACAAGCAGGACTTCCTCGGCCTGGTGCACGTCTACCCGATCGCACCCAACCAGTCGTTCAAGACCGACCTCCGTTATTTCGACAGCAGCTCCGACGGCAAGAACGGTCAGGCTGGCTACCAATTCAACAACAACGGTGGTTTCGCCAAGAACAAGGGCGAGGTCGATAACAAGACCTGGAGCGCCACGTTCACCTACACCTTGGGCGGCAACGCGTTCCTGCTCGGGCATCAGCGTGTCAACGATGACGGCGGCTTCGTCTTCTTGAACCAGGGTAACGTTGTCGATGGCAACGGTCGCAACGAAGGTGGTGGCGGCGCCAGCTTCTACTCGTTCACCGATGCCACTGTGGGCAGCTTTATCCGTGCCGGTGAAAACACCACGTACGGTCAGTACACCTATGACTTCGCGTCTTTGGGTGTACCAGGCTTGAAAGCTTCGGCCGCTTACTTGTATGGCCGGGATATCAAGACCGTCAGCGGCGCGGGTGAAGACCTGAACGAGCGGGAAACCGACTTGCGCGTAGACTATGTGATTCAAACCGGTCCACTTAAAGGGTTTGGCACGACGGTGCGTCACGGTGCTTATCGTGGCAACACCAACGCTGACCAAGACCAGACCCGTCTGATCTTCAACTACACCTACAGCTTCTTGTAAGAGATTTCGCAAAAGAGCCTCGCCGTTTGGCGGGGCTTTTTTGTGATTTTTTCACATATGCCAATTAGGTATTGCTTAGGAATTTATTATTCTTTTTGGCTTTTAAAATAAAGCCCTAAAGTGCATCCCGCCGGGGCCGATATCGAGTGTCCCGTAGCGATTAAAATGCCGCTTTTTATTCCCGCACGGCATGAAAAAGAATGAAATAAATGTATTTACGTTTACCATGCCGGCCCATTCGCCGCGCTTAGACCCTTGACTTAGACACATCAGTTGAGTGGCGCGCGGATTGCGGTTGGCGGTATCCGCACATTTCAGGATCCAGGGCATTCGACTCAGGACCGAAAAAATTAGAAACGAGAGGAGCGAAACAATGAACAAGTCCACCTTGGCCCTGGCTGTGGCCGTAGGGGTTTTGGCGCAGCAGGCAGGCGCCGCCGGTTTCATCGAAGACAGCAAAGCTACTTTGGGGCTGCGTAACTTCTACATCAACACTGATAACCGTGACCACGATGCCGCCACTGCTTCTGGTGTGCAGAGCAAAAACGAAGAATGGGGCCAAGGCTTCGATCTGCGCTTCACCTCCGGTTACACCCAAGGCACCGTCGGCTTCGGTATCGACGCGATCGGCCTGCTGGGCGTGCGTCTGGATTCGGGCGGCGGTACTAACGGCGCCACTTCGACTTCGTACGGCGGCACTGTTTTCCCAAGCAAATCCAACGGCGAAGCGGTTGATAACTTCTCCAGCCTGGGTCTGACTGCCAAAGCCAAGATCTCCCAGACTGAACTGAAGCTGGGCACCCTGCAGCCAAAACTGCCGGTTATCGTGACCAACGACGGTCGTCTGCTGCCACAAACCTTCCAGGGTGGCCAGATCACTACGAACGAGATCAAAGACCTGACACTGGTCGGTGGTCAGATCGAGCACGCAAAAGGTCGTAACTCCAGCAACAACGAAGAGTTGTCGATCGCTGGTGCCAACGCCCACACGGCTGCCGGTCGCGACAGCAACAAATTCATTTACGGTGGCGGTGACTACAAAATCACCAAAGACCTGACTGCCCAGTACTACTACGGCAACCTGGAAGACTTCTACAAGCAGCACTTCCTGGGTCTGGTTCACAACTGGGCCATCGGTCCGGGCGTGTTGAAGTCGGACTTCCGTTACTTCAACAGCCGTGACGATGGCGCTAATGGCCACGACTCGAGCTACTTCACTACTGGTAATGACACCGGTTTCGCTAACGGTCGAGGCAAAGTCGACAACAATCTGTACAGCGGCCTGTTCCTGTACTCCGTTGCCGGTCACACCTTCGGTGGCGGTTACCAAGCCAGCAACGGCAACAGCGACTTCCCTTGGTTGAACCAGGGCGACGGCTCGTCGGCTTACCTGACTACCGACAGTCAGATTGCCAAGTTTGCCCGCGCCGGTGAGCGCACCTGGCAAGCTCGCTACTCGTATGACTTCGCCAAAGTCGGCGTACCTGGCCTGACCGCCGGTGTGGTTTACCTGCGTGGCGACAATATCGACACCGTGGGTGCCAACGGTCGCGAAAACGGCTCTGACGGTTCCGAGTGGGAACGCGACCTGACCGTCGGCTACGTCGTACAAGAAGGCTCGCTGAAGAACCTGGGCGTGATGTGGAAAAACGCTACCTGGCGCAACGACATCCCTGGTCAGCGCGACCAGGACGAAAACCGCCTGATCGTCAGCTACTCGATCCCGCTGTTGTAATAGCGCTCGCGTAACGGCTGAAAAAAAGCCCCGCCCGGCATCACGCCGGGCGGGGCTTTTGCGTTTTCGGGGCGGGGTCACCCCCGTAATCCCGTCCCGAAACGTTCCCTCTTTTGCAGCGACTCAAGGCCTTCTCGAACCTTGGAAGCGATAGTCGTCGCGATGACTTTGCAGGTCCAGTGAACAGATCTTTAATATTCTTTTAGAGTCTAATAATGGCTTTATTTATTCTTTTTCTAAACTCCCCAACACGAGCTACAGTTGAGTTCTACACCTACTCATCAGGAGCCCACCATGAGCATCAGACTCGGCGACATCGCACCCGACTTCGAACAGGATTCCAGCGCCGGCACCATCCGTTTCCATGAATGGCTGGGCGATAGCTGGGGCGTGCTGTTTTCCCACCCGGCGGATTTCACCCCGGTGTGCACCACCGAGCTGGGCTTCACCGCCAAGCTCAAGGATGAATTCACCCAGCGCGGGGTCAAGGCCATCGCGTTGTCGGTAGACCCGGTGGACTCGCACCACAAGTGGATCGAGGACATCAACGAAACCCAGAACACGATCGTCAACTTCCCGATCCTGGCCGACGCTGATCGCAAGGTATCGGACCTGTACGACCTGATTCACCCAAACGCCAACGACACCCTGACCGTGCGTTCGCTGTTCGTGATCGACCCGAACAAAAAGGTTCGCCTGACCATCACCTACCCGGCGAGCACCGGCCGCAACTTCCATGAAATCCTGCGGGTGATCGACTCGCTGCAACTCACCGACAACTACAAGGTGGCCACCCCGGCCAACTGGAAGGACGGTGAAGAAGTGGTGATCGTGCCGTCGCTTCAGGATCCAGAGGAAATCAAGAAGCGCTTTCCAAAGGGTTATCGCGCGGTGAAACCGTACCTGCGCCTGACGCCACAGCCTAATCGTTGATCGACGTCCCTGTAGGAGCGAGGCTTGCCCGCGAAGGCGTCGTCAAAGCCAACATCAATGTTGGAGTCATGGCCTCTTCGCGGGCAAGCCTCGCTCCTACAAGGGCTGTGCAAACCCATATAGCAGGGGAATTTCGGGCCGTTTATACGGCCCATTTTTTTGCCCGGAGAAAGCGGTTTCGTATAGAACTACAGCGAATAACCAAATAAATAAATATGATTTAAAGATATATAAATCACCTGTTAAGGTCTCTCCATCGAAGCGAGATCGCCCACTGCGAATCGCCTGCACCGTTCAAGGAATCGTCTGAATGCTGGTCGTCTCACTCGGTGGCAGTCCCAGCCAACGCTCCCGTTCCGGGGTGCTGCTGGAGCGCTCTCAACGCTGGTTGCAAGAGCAAGGTGTGGAAGTGGTGAGTTATCAGGTACGGGACTTCCCGGCCGAAGACTTGCTGCACGCACGGTTCGACAGCCCCAAGGTGATCGACCTGTTGCAACAGATTGAAAACGCCGATGGCCTGCTGATCGCCACCCCGGTGTACAAAGCGTCGTTTTCCGGCGCTCTGAAAACCGTGCTGGACCTGCTGCCCGAACGCGCCCTGGCGCACAAAGTGGTGTTGCCCATGGCCACCGGCGGCAGCATCGCTCACATGCTGGCGGTGGATTACGCACTCAAGCCAGTGCTGTCGGCATTGAAAGCCCAGGAAATGCTCCACGGGATTTTCGCTGTGGACAGCCAGATCGCTTACGGCGAAGGCAGCGTCCAGGCGCAGCTGGCGCCGGAGCTGGAACAACGACTGAATGAATCGCTGGAGTTGTTCTTCAGCGCCATGGCGCGACGGCCCAAGCCGATCGATCCGAACCTGCTGAATGATCCTTTGTTGAGTGCTCGCTGGAGCATTTAAAGCATTTTATTTTTTAGTTTGAAAAGTCGCCGAGCGAAGATCAGGCAAGGCAAAAGTTAGCGAGGAAGCGGAGTTGACGTTAGTCAATGAGCATTCCGAGCTGACTTTTAACGCAGCATGATCGAGCGCAGGCACTTTTCAGACAAAAAACTCACCTTACTCAGCCGTCAACGGTTAAGCAGGTGCAGCCAAAACCCAACTGCAAAAAGGAGAGCGCTATGCGCACTGTCATTTTGCGTCGTGGTCTGGTCGCTCTGTTTGCTGCGGCTGTAACCTTCGGCGCCATTACTCAAGCACAAGCTGAAACCCTGCGGATCGGCTATCAAAAGTACGGCACCCTGGTGCTGCTCAAAGCCAAAGGCACCCTGGAAAAACGCCTCGCCGCCCAAGGCGTCGACGTGCAATGGACTGAATTCCCCGGCGGCCCGCAGCTGCTTGAAGGCCTGAACGTCGGCTCCATCGACTTCGGTGTCACCGGTGAAACGCCTCCGGTCTTCGCTCAAGCGGCGGGCGCCGATCTGCTCTACGTCGCCTACGAACCGCCTGCGCCGCACAGCGAAGCGATCCTGGTGCCGAAGGACTCGCCGATCAAATCGGTGAAGGACCTCAAGGGCAAGAAAGTCGTGCTCAACAAAGGCTCCAACGTTCACTACCTGCTGGTCCGCGCACTTGAAGACGCCGGCCTCAAATACACCGACATCCAGACCGTCTTCCTGCCGCCGGCCGATGCCCGCGCCGCGTTCGAGCGTGGCAGTGTCGATGCCTGGGTCATCTGGGACCCGTACCAGGCCGCCGCCGAGAAGCAGCTGCAAGCGCACACCCTGCGCGATGGCAAGGGCATCGTCGACAACCATCAGTTCTACCTGGCGACCAAGCCTTACGCACAGAAAAATCCTGAGGTGATCAAGACCCTCGTGGAAGAAGTGCGCGCCGTCGGCGAATGGTCCAAGGCCAATCCTGAAGACGTGACCAAACAGGTCTCGCCACTGCTCGGCTTGCCGGAAGACATCACCCTGACCTCGGTGAAACGCCAGGGCTACGGCGCGTTGTTCCTGACCCCGGAAGTGGTCGCTGCGCAACAGAAAATCGCCGATAGCTTCTACCAGCTCAAGCTGATTCCGAAGCCGCTCAGCATCAAAGACGTGATCTGGACGCCGCCGGCAGCCGTTGCCAAAGCGCAGTAATTCGATTCCCCAAGGAGACCACTCCATGAGCCTCAATATCTTCTGGTTCCTGCCTACCCACGGCGACGGCCATTACCTTGGCACCGCCGAAGGCGCTCGCGCCGTTGACCACGGTTACCTGCAACAAGTCGCGCAAGCGGCGGATCGCCTGGGCTTCGGCGGGGTGCTGATTCCCACTGGCCGCTCGTGCGAAGACTCGTGGCTGGTGGCCGCGTCGCTGATCCCGGTGACCCAGCGTTTGAAATTCCTTGTCGCCCTGCGCCCCGGGATCATTTCCCCGACGGTGGCTGCGCGTCAGGCCGCGACACTGGATCGTCTGTCCGGCGGTCGTGCGCTGTTCAACCTGGTGACCGGCGGTGATCCGGAAGAATTGGCCGGCGATGGTTTGTTCCTGACCCACGAAGAGCGCTATCAGGCTTCGGTGGAATTCACCCGCATCTGGCGTCGCGTGCTGGAAGGCGAAACCGTCGATTACGACGGTCAGCACATCAGCGTGAAAGGCGCCAAGTTGCTCTATCCGCCGATCCAGCAACCGCGTCCGCCGCTGTACTTCGGCGGCTCGTCGGAAGCCGCGCAAGACCTGGCCGCCGAGCAAGTGGAAATGGTCCTGACCTGGGGCGAACCGCCGGCCGCCGTGGCCGAGAAGATCGAACAGGTTCGCGCCAAAGCCGCGAAGCTTGGCCGCACGGTGCGCTTCGGTATTCGCTTGCACGTGATCGTCCGTGAAACCAATGCCGAAGCCTGGCAAGCGGCGGACCGACTGATCTCGCACCTGGACGACGACACCATTGCCCGTGCCCAGGCTTCCCTGGCGCGCTTCGATTCCGTGGGCCAGCAACGCATGGCGGCGCTGCATGGCGGTAGTCGCGACAATCTTGAAGTCAGCCCTAACCTGTGGGCCGGCGTCGGCCTGGTGCGTGGCGGTGCCGGTACTGCACTGGTCGGCGACGGTCCGACCGTGGCCGCCCGCGTGAAGGAATACGCGGACCTGGGCATCGACACCTTCATCTTCTCCGGTTACCCACACCTGGAAGAGTCGTACCGCGTCGCCGAGTTGCTGTTCCCGCACCTGGACATCGAGCGTCCGGAATTGCCGAAAAGTGCCGGTTACGTCAGCCCGTTCGGCGAGATGGTCGCCAACGACATTCTTCCCAAAGCTGCGTCCCAGAGCTGAGGCGCGCCATGAAAAGAATCATCCACAACTTTGCGCCCTGGGCGTTGCCGATTTTGCTGTTGGCGGTGTGGCAGTTGTCGGTGTCGGCGGGCTGGTTGTCGACACGGATTCTGCCGGCGCCGATTGCCGTGATCGAAGCCGGGGTGAGCCTGGTGCGCAGCGGTGAAATCTGGACGCACCTGGCCATCAGCGGCTGGCGTGCGGCGCTGGGCTTCACCATCGGTGGCGGCATCGGCCTGGCGCTGGGCTTCATTACCGGCCTGTCGAAATGGGGCGAGCGCCTGCTCGACAGTTCGGTGCAGATGATCCGCAACGTGCCGCATCTGGCGCTGATTCCGCTGGTGATCCTGTGGTTCGGCATCGATGAGTCGGCGAAGATTTTTCTGGTGGCGTTGGGCACCTTGTTCCCGATCTACCTCAACACCTACCACGGCATTCGCAACGTCGACCCGGCGCTGGTGGAGATGGCGCGCAGCTACGGCTTGTCCGGTTTCAGTCTGTTTCGTCAGGTGATTCTGCCGGGTGCATTGCCTTCGATTCTGGTCGGCGTGCGTTTTGCGCTGGGCTTCATGTGGCTGACCTTGATCGTTGCTGAAACCATTTCCGCGAGCTCCGGCATTGGTTACCTGGCAATGAACGCCCGGGAGTTTTTGCAGACCGACGTGGTGGTGCTCGCGATCCTGATGTACGCGGTGCTCGGCAAACTGGCCGACCTCGCGGCTCGTGGACTTGAACGTGTGTGGCTGCGCTGGCATCCGGCTTATCAAGTTGCCAAAGGAGGTGCCGCATGACCGCTCAACAACCTCCACGCCTGCTGCGCGGGATTCCGCTGGTGGTGCGCAAGCTGCAAAAAACCTTCGGTTCGCGGCAGGTGCTGCGCGAGATCGATCTGCACATTCCGGCCGGCCAATTCGTCGCCGTGGTGGGGCGCAGTGGTTGCGGTAAAAGCACCTTGCTGCGATTGCTCGCCGGTCTCGACAAACCCACGGGCGGTGAATTGCTCGCCGGTTCCGCACCGCTGAGTGATGCGCGGGAAGACACCCGGCTGATGTTCCAGGAAGCACGTCTGCTGCCGTGGAAAAAGGTCATCGACAACGTCGACCTCGGGCTCTCGGGCAACTGGCGGCCGCAGGCGCTGGAAGCGTTGGAGTCGGTGGGTCTGGCGGACCGCGCCAATGAATGGCCGGCGGCCTTGTCCGGCGGGCAGAAGCAGCGTGTGGCCCTGGCCCGCGCGCTGATTCATCAACCGCGCCTGCTGTTGCTGGACGAACCGCTGGGCGCGCTGGATGCCCTGACCCGGATCGAAATGCAGCAACTGATCGAACGGCTCTGGCAGAAGCACGGTTTCACCGTGTTGCTGGTGACCCACGACGTCAGTGAAGCGGTGGCGATTGCCGATCGGGTGATCCTGATCGAAGAGGGCGAAGTCGGCCTCGACCTGCACGTGGAACTGCCGCGCCCTCGGGTTCGGGGTTCGCATCGGCTGGCGGCGCTGGAAACCGAAGTCCTCAATCGCGTCCTCGCGCTGCCCGGCCAGCCGCCGGAACCGGAACCTGTTTCACCCTTGCCTACGCAATTGCGCTGGGCTCAATAACTCAAGCCTCATTCAACGACAGGAATCAACATCATGACTATCAAAGCCATCAACGTTCGTAACCAGTTCAAAGGCTCGATCAAGGAAATCGTACTGGGTGACGTGCTGTCGGAAATCGACGTGCAAACCGCTTCCGGCATCGTCACGTCGGTGATCACCACCCGCTCGGTGAAAGAGCTGGAACTGGTGGTCGGCAGTGAAGTGATCGCGTTTGTGAAATCCACCGAGGTGTCGATCGCCAAGTTGTAAGACTGTGCGCCAACAACAACCCCGAAGGGTTCGAACCCTTCGGGGTTTTTTATGGGCGTGAATCAGTCAATTCGGCGGTGCGGCCATCGCGAGCAGGCTCACTCCCACAGGGAAACGCGTTCCAATGTAGGAGCGAGCCTGCTCGCGATGAGGCCGGTGCAGCTGAAAAATAATCAGGCAGGAATAGCACGCTTCGGCAAATACGGCGGCAAATACAGCCCCAGATACGCATCAAACACCCGCATCCCTTCCTCGGCCATGCGCGGAGTGATCTGCCCATGCTGCTGCACTGAACGGGCATAAACGCGATCACCCAGCTCCATGGCCAGCGCAAACACATCAACGTCAGTCGGCAATTTAGGCAGTTCGAAATGATGATCGAACAGCTTGTGCATCAGGTCGCCCAGCTCAATGTCGTGCTGACGGTCGGCCTGGGTGACTTCGGTCAGGCCATGCTGCGCGAGGATCAATTGGCGGGCGGCGGCGTCTTCGTCGTAGATGTCGAGCATGCGTTGTTCCACCAACCGCGACAGGTCGCGCCAGCCGTTGAGCGCATCGTGGTCGATGGGCGCTTGCAGGCAGGCGCGAAAAGCCGCGTGGACGTCGGCGGTCAGCGCTTCGAGCAGGGCCGGGACGCTGGCGAAAAAGTGGTAGACCGAGGAGGGCGGGATTTCCGCGCGTTCGGCAACGCTGTAGATCGACAGACTGGCCACGCCCTCGGCGGCCAGCAGCGTGCGGGCGGCATCGAGTATCGAATCGATCCGGGCCTGGCTGCGGGCGCGGGGTTTGCGTGGGGTGGCGAGTCGGGTCATTGAAGTCTCCTGCGGGGCAGCGGGCATTGTACGAGGCGGGTGGCACCTTGTCTGTATGGGCACCGCTGCCCGAATTGACTGTCAGGACTGTTTAGCCTCCGACGTGCACACTCCGACCGTTCAAGGGTTGAACTGGGCGTGAATTCATCGGATAGAGCACCTGGAAAGCCTCCAGTTGCGCGCGGGAAATTTCCAATGGAGTGGTCAGCACATTCCAGCGCACACCTTCGGTACAGGGAGGTGTTGTGAGGGAGCCCATGTAGGAATAGGCGTTATGGTTTGCAGGTAATAACTGCGCAACGTTAATCGCCTCCAGGTTCGCAGTGCCACCTGTATTTTTTGGCATGGCTGCCAGGACAGGCTCCAGGTCCGGGTTGTGAGCACCTTCTTCAAACACCACGGCCACCACGGCCAGTTCGCCTGCGGCATTGCGATGAACCAGGTGTGCGTCCATCGGGAAGATGCGCCCCTGGATCATTTCTTCACTTGGCGTATGGAAATGCAGTTGTACCAAGGAGTAATGACCGGAGGCCAGATTGATTCCTCCGGCGTTCTCTGGAGTTACTTGAATCGTATGACCGTTGTTCACTACCGTGGCTTTGCCTGAATGGTAGGTAAAGTTCAGAGGCTCCAGATCGGTTTTGACCGCGTCACGAATATCAATGGGCGACTGTGTTTGGCCTGACGAGCAGAGGCTGTACTCGCTCTTCAGTTCACCCCAGTTTTGTGGGCCGGTGGGGGCGGAATAGCTCCATGGGGCCGTGTCGCCAGCGGTTGCCCAGGCGGTCGTGCACAAACTGGCGACGATCAGAGTCATGGCTGTACCCAATCGCTGTTTTTTCATTTTTGTTCTCACACGTAGTCAGGGAAACGGAAAGAGTTCCGGAGTCTAGAGTGTGAGGTGGTGGTCAGGGGACAGATGTCGTTAGCGTCTGACGAATTCGTAGGAGTTTTCTTTGGTTTTTGGTCGCAAGCACTCCATAACAAATCGCGAGCAAAAAAAACGCCGCAAGCTGTGAAGCCTGCGGCGTTGTTTTCACTGCAACCGCTTAAACGGTATGCAGATACCAGTTGTACTCAAGGTCGGAGATGGAGTGTTCAAACTCTTCCAACTCACTTTCCTTGCAGGCCACGAAGATATCGATGTATTTCGGATCGATGTACTTGGCCATGACTTCGCTGTCGTCCAGCTCGCGCAATGCGTCGCGCAGGTTGTTCGGCAGGCTTTGCTCGTTCTGCTCGTAGGAGTTGCCTTCCACGGGTGCGCCCGGCTCGATCTTGTTGGTCAGGCCGTGGTGCACGCCCGCCAGGACCGAAGCCATCAGCAGGTACGGGTTGGCGTCGGCGCCGGCTACACGGTGTTCGATGCGCACGGCATCGGCGGCGCCGGTGGGTACGCGAATCGCTACGGTGCGGTTGTCCAGGCCCCAGCACGGCGAGTTCGGCACATAGAACTGCGCGCCGAAACGACGGTAGGAGTTGACGTTCGGGCAGAGGAAAGCCATCTGCGCCGGTAGGGTCTCGAGCACACCGCCGATCGCGTGACGCAGTGCGGCGTTCTGCTCGGGATCCTCGCTGGCAAAAATGTTTTTGCCGTCTTTATCAAGAATCGAAATGTGGACGTGCAGACCGTTACCCGCCTGGCCCGGGTAAGGCTTGGCCATGAAGGTGGTGTCCATCTCATGGTCGTAGGCGATGTTCTTGATCAGGCGCTTGAGCAGGACCGCGTAGTCGCAGGCCTTGATCGGGTCGGCCACGTGGTGCAGGTTCACTTCGAACTGCGCCGGGGCACTTTCCTTGACGATGGCGTCGGCCGGGATGCCTTGCTCTTTTGCACCTTCCAGAATGTCCTGGAGGCAGTCGACGTATTCGTCGAGGTCGTCGATCAGGTAGACCTGTGTCGAGTGCGGGCGTTTACCGGAAACCGGCGAGCGAGGTGGTTGCGGACGGCCGTTCACGTTCTCCTGGTCGATCAGGTAGAACTCCAGTTCGAACGCGGCGCAGATGGTCAGGCCCATTTCGTCGAACTTGCGCACCACGTTGGCCAGCACTTCGCGCGGGTCGGCGAAGAATGGCTCGCCTTCGAGTTCATGCATGGTCATCAACAGTTGCGCGGTAGGGCGCTTCTGCCAGGGCTCATTGCACAGGGTATCGGGGATTGGATAGCAGATTCGGTCAGCATCGCCGATGTCCAGGCCCAGGCCGGTGCTTTCCACCGTCGAGCCGTTGATATCCAGAGCAAATAGAGAGGCCGGCAGGTTGATGCCTTTCTCGTAAACCTTGTGGAGGCTGGTGCGTTCAATGCGCTTGCCGCGCACCACACCATTCATATCCGCAATCAGAAGGTCAACGTACAGAACCTCAGGATGTTCCTTAAGGAACGCGTTCGCTTCGTTAAGCTGAACGGCACGCGGGGGTACCGACATGATGCAACACCTTTGTTGTTAAAAATATCAATCATTGATCTCTTCGGATTCCAGTCAACCCGAACGGCATGCCGAAGTCAAGCGAGGCCTTTTTTGCCCTAAAAAAGCGCCCATGAGGCTTTTTTGAGGCACTTTGGGGCGTTTTTATGCCTTTGAATGCTTTGCCGTCCGCGGGCTTGAGCGGGCCGTGTTGTATTTTTTACGGGGGTGTTGTGTAAAAAAATGAACAAGGCTAAGCTCGATTCAAACCCATAACAGCAATAATACCGGGGTGCTTCATGTCTCGCCTGCCGTTAATCGGCGTCGCCGTCTGCTCTAAGCAGATCGGTCTGCATGCTTATCACATCAGTGGCGATCGTTACGCTCACGCCAGGGCCCGTGTTGCCAAAGGCGTGCCGTCGACTCTTCCTTCCCCGGCAAACCGGCTGGTTCCGTCCGATATTCTGGACGGTCTGCGCGACATTCTCTTTACGGGTTGTCCTTCCAATATAGAACCGTTTTACCTGGCTGGCCCGACCAACGTGTCGGTCATCGCTCATGATTCTGCACGCCTTGCATTGTTCCCGTTCACTCATGCCGTCGTCGAGGCAGGTATTTGTGCGCGGCAATTGCAGTGGCAATCTGTACCAAGCGACGCCCGTGCGTCAAACAACGCCTGACTTATAAGAGTCAGGAAACTCAGCCTAAGAGGCATTTATGAGTAACAACCTCGACCAGCTCACCGATTGGTTGAAAGACCACAAGATCACAGAAGTCGAATGCATGATCGCCGACTTGACCGGGATCACCCGGGGCAAGATTTCGCCGACCAACAAGTTCATTGCTGAAAAAGGCATGCGCCTGCCCGAGAGCGTTCTGTTGCAGACCGTGACCGGCGACTATGTCGAAGACGACATCTATTACGAACTGCTCGACCCGGCCGACATCGACATGATCTGCCGTCCCGACTCGAATGCAGTGTTCCTGGTGCCATGGGCCATCGAGCCGACCGCCCAGGTGATCCACGACACTTATGACAAGCAAGGCAACCCGATTGAGCTGTCGCCGCGCAACGTGCTTAAAAAGGTTCTGAAGCTCTATTCCGACAAGGGCTGGCAGCCAATCGTGGCGCCGGAAATGGAGTTTTACCTGACCAAGCGTAGCGACGACCCCGACTACCCGCTGCAACCGCCAATCGGTCGCTCGGGGCGCCCGGAAATCGGCCGCCAGTCGTTCTCGATTGAAGCGGCCAACGAATTCGATCCGCTGTTCGAAGACGTCTACGACTGGTGCGAACTGCAGGAACTGGACCTCGACACGCTGATCCACGAGGACGGCACGGCGCAGATGGAAATCAACTTCCGTCACGGCGATGCCCTGTCCCTGGCCGACCAGATCCTGGTGTTCAAACGCACCATGCGCGAAGCCGCGCTCAAGCACGACGTGGCCGCCACTTTCATGGCCAAGCCGATGACCGGCGAGCCGGGCAGCGCGATGCACCTGCACCAGAGCATCATCGACATCGAGACCGGCAAGAACGTCTTCTCCAATGAAGACGGGACCATGAGCCAGTTGTTCCTGCATCACATCGGTGGCTTGCAGAAACTGATCCCCGAGCTGTTGCCGCTGTTTGCCCCGAACGTCAACTCGTTCCGCCGCTTCCTGCCGGATACGTCGGCGCCGGTGAACGTGGAGTGGGGCGAAGAGAACCGCACCGTGGGCCTGCGGGTGCCGGATGCCGGGCCGCAAAACCGTCGGGTGGAAAACCGCCTGCCGGGGGCCGATGCCAACCCGTACCTGGCGATTGCCGCGAGCCTGCTCTGCGGTTACATCGGCATGGTCGAAGGCTTGAACCCAAGTGCGCCGGTGGTGGGGCGCGGCTATGAACGCCGCAACCTGCGCCTGCCACTGACCATCGAGGACGCGCTGGATCGCATGGAAAACAGCGCGACCATCGAGAAATACCTGGGCAAGAAATTCATCACTGGCTACGTCGCGGTCAAGCGGGCCGAGCATGAAAACTTCAAGCGCGTGATCAGCTCCTGGGAGCGGGAATTCCTGCTCTTCGCCGTCTGATGCGCCGGGCGCTGCTGATTCCTGCGGCGCCTTTCACCGAAATCTTAGGAGAGTTCGCATGACCAGCAACAACCCGCAAACCCGTGAATGGCAAACCCTGAGCAACGATCACCACTTGGCCCCGTTCAGCGACTTCAAGCAGCTGAAAGAGAAAGGCCCGCGGATCATCACCAACGCCAAGGGCGTTTACCTCTGGGACAGCGAAGGCAACAAGATCCTCGACGGCATGGCCGGCCTGTGGTGCGTAGCGATCGGCTACGGTCGCGATGAACTGGCTGATGCCGCCAGCAAGCAAATGCGCGAGTTGCCTTACTACAACCTGTTCTTCCAGACCGCTCACCCGCCGGTGCTCGAGCTGGCCAAGGCCATTGCCGACATCGCGCCAGAAGGCATGAACCATGTGTTCTTCACCGGTTCCGGCTCCGAAGGCAACGACACCATGCTGCGTATGGTCCGCCACTATTGGGCGATCAAGGGCCAGCCGAAAAAGAAAGTCATCATCAGCCGCAAGAACGGTTATCACGGTTCCACCGTGGCCGGCGCGAGCCTGGGTGGCATGACGTACATGCACGAACAAGGCGACTTGCCGATCCCGGGCATCGTCCACATCGCCCAGCCTTACTGGTTCAGTGAAGGCGGCAACATGACACCGGAAGAGTTCGGTGTGTGGGCAGCCAATCAGCTGGAAGAGAAGATTCTGGAAATCGGCGTGGACAACGTCGGTGCCTTTATTGCCGAGCCGATCCAGGGTGCCGGTGGCGTGATCATTCCGCCAGACACCTACTGGCCGCGCATCAAGGAAATCCTCGCCAAGTACGACATCCTGTTCGTGGCGGACGAAGTGATCTGTGGTTTCGGCCGCACCGGTGAGTGGTTCGGTACCGATTTCTACGGCCTCAAACCCGACATGATGACCATCGCCAAAGGCCTGACGTCCGGCTACATCCCGATGGGTGGCCTGATCGTGCGTGACGAAGTGGTGGCGGTGCTCAACGAGGGCGGCGATTTCAACCACGGTTTCACCTACTCCGGGCACCCGGTGGCGGCGGCGGTGGCGCTGGAAAACATCCGCATCCTGCGCGAAGAAAAAATTATCGAGCGCGTTCATGCAGAAACGGCACCTTACTTGCAGAAACGTTTGCGGGAACTGAGCGATCACCCGTTGGTGGGGGAAGTGCGCGGGGTGGGGCTGTTGGGGGCCATCGAACTGGTTCAGGACAAGGCCACGCGCAAGCGTTACGAAGGCAAGGGCGTCGGCATGATCTGCCGCACATTCTGCTTCGACAACGGCCTGATCATGCGTGCCGTCGGCGACACCATGATCATCGCTCCGCCACTGGTGATCACCAAGGCTGAAATCGATGAGCTGGTGACCAAGGCACGCAAG
The DNA here is from genome assembly GCF_019946615.1 of Pseudomonas sp. BF-R-01. Taxonomy (NCBI): domain Bacteria; kingdom Pseudomonadati; phylum Pseudomonadota; class Gammaproteobacteria; order Pseudomonadales; family Pseudomonadaceae; genus Pseudomonas; species Pseudomonas sp. BF-R-01. The sequence continues at coordinate 21,452 of NZ_JAGYFX010000054.1, read as the reverse complement.
TGCCTGGACCTGACCCTGAGTGCGTTGCAGGGCTAAGTGCTAGGCTCTGAGCGGGAGACATGAAACTTTCGCTCAGGGCAGTCGCAAACGGCGGCCTTTCCTTGAAAGACCGCCACCGATCTTGCCAGACTAGCCGCGGTTCCAGTTGCCCGGGTTTGGCCGCTGAACAAAGTGGTTCAAAAAAGAAAAAATTTGGAGCATTACGCATGAAGGCATTAGGAAAAAAGCTTGCTGGCAAGACACTTCTCGCCATGTCCCTGATGGGCATTATGGCGGGTGCGGTTCAGGCGGACGACAAGGTGTTGCACGTCTATAACTGGTCCGATTACATCGCTCCGGACACCATCAAGAAGTTCGAAACCGAGTCCGGCATCAAAGTCGTTTACGACGTATTCGACAGTAACGAAACCCTGGAAGCCAAGTTGCTGGCAGGCAAGTCCGGTTACGACATCGTCGTACCGTCGAACAACTTCCTGGCCAAGCAGATCAAGGCCGGCGTTTACCAGAAGCTGGACAAGTCCAAGCTGCCTAACTGGAAGAACCTGAACACTGACCTGCTCAAAGCGGTATCGGTGAGCGACCCGGGCAACGAACATGCCTTCCCGTACATGTGGGGTTCGATCGGTATCGGCTTCAACGCCGAGAAGGTCAAGGCAGCACTGGGCGCCGATGCACCGACCAATTCCTGGGACCTGTTGTTCAAACCTGAAAACATCGCGAAGTTGAAATCGTGTGGCGTCAGTTTCCTTGATTCGCCAACCGAGATGATTCCGGTGGCGTTGCACTACCTGGGCTATCCAACCGACAGCCAGGACAAAAAACAATTGGCCGAAGCCGAAGCGCTGTTCCTGAAGATTCGTCCTTCGGTTGGCTACTTCCACTCGTCCAAGTACATCTCCGACCTGGCCAACGGCAACATCTGCGTAGCCGTGGGTTACTCGGGTGACATCTACCAGGCCAAAGCGCGCGCCGCCGAAGCCGGTGACAAGGTGAAAGTCAGCTACAACATTCCGAAAGAAGGTGCCGGCAGCTTCTACGACATGGTCGCCATCCCTAAAGATGCCGAAAACGTCGAAGGCGCCTACAAGTTCATGACCTTCCTGCAAAAGCCGGAAATCATGGCTGAAATCACCAACGCGGTACGTTTCCCGAACGGTAACGCGGCGGCCACTCCTCTGGTCGAAAAAGAAATCACCGAAGATCCGGGTGTCTACCCGCCTGCCGATGTGCTGGCCAAGCTGTACGCGATTGCCGATTTGCCGGCCGCGACCCAGCGGATCCTGACTCGCAGCTGGACCAAGATCAAATCCGGTAAGTAAGCAGTAGTAACCCTTGTAGGAGCGAGCCTGCTCGCGATGAACCTGAGAGCAACGCTGGGTGTCAGGCACCCAGCGTCATCGTTGACGACCATCGCGAGCAATCGAGCGTCGACCGGCTGCTCCTACACGGATCTTCATAAAGTTTGCTGGAACGGTTTTTCGAGGGTAAGTTGCGCGCCGGTTTTGTTGCTGGGCAGCTACGACTGTCATGTAACGCGGGGCAACTTGGGCCCAACTAATTTTAGAGGACCTCCACTTGCCTATTTTTTCTTTGTTGCGCAATGCATTGCTGGCCGGTGCCGGACTGACGATGGCTGTCAGTGTCCAGGCTGCCGGCACGGTGCATATTTATAACTGGTCGGACTACATCGGCGAGACCACCCTGGCCGACTTCCAGAAAGAGACCGGTATCAAACCGGTGTATGACGTTTTTGATTCCAACGAAACCCTGGAGGGCAAGTTGCTCGCCGGGCGTACCGGTTATGACGTGGTCGTGCCGTCGAACCACTTCCTCGGCAAGCAGATCAAGGCCGGTGCTTTCCAGAAACTCGACAAGTCGAAGTTGCCGAACTACTCGAACCTCGACCCCGTATTGCTCAAGCGTCTGGAACAAAACGATCCGGGCAACTTGTACGCCGTCCCTTACCTGTGGGGCACCAACGGCATCGGTTACAACGTCGACAAGATCAAGGCTGTGCTGGGCGTCGACAAGATCGATTCCTGGAGCGCGGTGTTCGAGCCGGAGAACATCAAGAAGCTGCAGAGTTGCGGCGTGGCGTTCCTCGACTCCGCCGATGAAATGATGCCGACGGTCCTCAACTACATGGGCCTGAACGCCAACAGCACCAACCCCGAAGATTACAAAAAGGCTGAAGCCAAGTTGCTGGCGGTGCGGCCTTACGTGACTTACTTCCACTCCTCCAAATACATCGCGGATCTGGCCAACGGCGATATCTGCATCGCGATCGGTTTTTCCGGCGACATGTTCCAGGCTCGCAACCGTGCGGCTGAAGCGAAGAAAGGCGTGAACATCGCCTACACCATTCCCAAAGAGGGCGGTGCGCTGTGGTTCGACATGCTCGCGATTCCGAAGGATTCGGGCAACGTCAAAGAGGCCCACGCCTTCATCAACTATTTGTTGAAACCCGAGGTGATCGCACAGGTCAGTGATTCTGTTGGCTATGCGAACCCCAACCCTGGCTCGGACAAATTGATGGAGCAGTCCATCCGCACCGACGAGTCGGTTTATCCACCGCAAGCAGTCCTCGACAAGACCTACGTGTCGGTCGAGTTACCACCAAACATTCAACGTTTGATGACCCGCAGCTGGACCAAGGTCAAGTCGGGCAAATAGCTTCAGGGCTCAAACTATCCAGGTTGGCTCACCTTGAGCGAACTGCACTCTTTTTTTTGGGAGTTTCGTAAATGGCAGTTGCCTCCGGCGCCTATAAGAAAGCCCTCGAGGGCGACCAGTCACCTAAACAGGTGCTGGTCAAAATCGACCGGGTCACGAAGAAGTTCGACGAGACGATTGCCGTGGACGATGTGTCCCTGGAAATCAAGAAAGGCGAGATTTTCGCCCTGCTCGGCGGTTCGGGATCGGGCAAGTCCACGTTGCTGCGCATGCTCGCAGGCTTCGAACGGCCCACGGAGGGGCGTATTTTCCTCGATGGCGTAGACATCACCGACATGCCGCCCTACGAGCGGCCGATCAACATGATGTTCCAGTCGTACGCCCTGTTCCCGCACATGACCGTGGCGCAGAACATCGCCTTCGGCCTCAAGCAGGACAAACTGCCTGCGGCTGAAATCGATGCCCGCGTGGCCGACATGCTCAAGCTGGTTCAGATGACCCAGTACGCCAAGCGCAAGCCGCATCAGTTGTCCGGTGGTCAGCGTCAGCGTGTGGCCCTGGCGCGTTCGCTGGCCAAGCGACCGAAGCTGTTGCTGCTCGACGAACCGATGGGTGCGCTGGACAAGAAGCTGCGTTCGCAAATGCAGCTTGAGCTGGTCGAGATCATCGAGCGCGTCGGCGTAACTTGCGTCATGGTGACCCACGACCAGGAAGAGGCCATGACCATGGCCGAGCGCATCGCGATCATGCACCTGGGCTGGATCGCCCAGATCGGCAGCCCGATCGACATCTACGAAACCCCGACCAGCCGCCTGGTCTGCGAGTTCATCGGCAACGTCAACATCTTCGACGGTGAAGTGATCGACGACGCCGAAGGCCATGCGACCATCACCTGCAAAGACCTGGATCGCCAGATCTACGTGGGCCACGGCATCAGCACCTCGGTGCAGGACAAATCCGTGACCTACGCGATCCGTCCGGAAAAACTGCTGGTGACGCCGGACATGCCGACCTGCGAATACAACTGGTCCAGCGGCAAGGTGCACGACATCGCCTACCTCGGTGGCCACTCGGTGTTCTACGTCGAGTTGCCGAGTGGCAAGATCGTCCAGTCCTTCGTCGCCAACGCCGAACGCCGCGGTCAGCGCCCAACCTGGGGTGACCAGGTTTACGTGTGGTGGGAAGACGACAGCGGCGTGGTACTTCGCTCATGAACATGCGCAAATTTAAACGCCGCCTCAATCGAATAATTCCCGGTGGCCGTCAGCTGGTCATCGGGGTTCCGTTCCTCTGGCTGTTCATGTTCTTCATGCTGCCGTTCTTCATCGTCCTGAAGATCAGCTTCGCTGAAGCCGACGTGGCCATTCCGCCGTACACCGAGATCTACAACTTCGTAGACCAGAAGCTGCAGGTGCTGCTCAACCTCGGCAACTACGCGATGCTCGGCGACGATGAGTTGTACATCGCCGCTTACCTCGGTTCGTTGAAGATGGCGCTGATCAGCACCATCCTCTGCCTGCTGATCGGTTACCCGATGGCCTACGCCATCGCCAGTGCCCGCAAAGAGCTGCAAACAGTGCTGGTGCTGCTGATCATGATGCCGACCTGGACCGCGATCCTGATCCGCGTTTACGCGTGGATGGGCATCCTCAGCAACAACGGTCTGCTCAACGGTTTCCTGATGAGCATGGGCTGGATCGATGAACCGCTGCAGATCCTCAATACCAACCTGGCGGTTTACATCGGCGTGGTTTATTCGTACCTGCCGTTCATGATCCTGCCGCTCTACGCCAACCTGGTGAAGCACGACAACAGCCTGTTGGAAGCCGCATCCGACCTCGGTTCGAGTACGTTCAACAGCTTCTGGAAGATCACCATTCCGCTGTCCAAGAACGGCATCGTCGCCGGTTGCATGCTGGTGTTCATTCCAGTGGTGGGCGAGTTCGTGATCCCGGAACTGCTGGGCGGTCCGGAAACCTTGATGATCGGTAAAGTGCTCTGGCAAGAGTTCTTCAACAACCGTGACTGGCCGGTGGCGTCTGCCCTGGCGGTGGTGATGCTGTTGATCCTGATTGTGCCGATCATCCTGTTCAACCGCAGTCAGGCCAAGGAAATGGAGGGTAAAGAATGAAGCGCTTCCGTTTCTCGAGTTTCATGCTGATCGCGGGTTTGCTGTTTATCTACGCGCCGATGCTGATCCTGGTGATCTACTCGTTCAACGCCTCGAAACTGGTGACGGTGTGGGGCGGCTGGTCGATCAAGTGGTACGTCGGCCTGATGGACAACACCCAACTGATGGGCTCGGTGGTGCGTTCGCTGGAAATCGCCTGCTACACGGCGATTGCCGCTGTGGCGCTGGGCACGTTGGCCGCATTCGTCCTGACCCGCATTACCCGCTTCAAGGGCCGCACGTTGTTCGGTGGTCTGGTCACCGCGCCGCTGGTGATGCCCGAAGTGATCACCGGTCTGTCGCTGTTGCTGCTGTTCGTGGCCATGGCGCAGATGATCGGTTGGCCGCAAGAGCGTGGCATCGTCACCATCTGGATCGCCCACACCACGTTCTGTGCGGCGTATGTGGCGGTGGTGGTGTCGGCACGCTTGCGTGAGCTGGACCTGTCCATCGAAGAGGCCGCCATGGATCTCGGGGCGAAGCCGTGGAAGGTGTTCTTCCTGATCACCATCCCGATGATCGCGCCATCCCTGGGGGCGGGCGGCATGATGTCGTTCGCGCTGTCGCTGGATGACCTGGTGTTGGCCAGCTTCGTGTCGGGGCCGGGGTCGACGACCTTGCCGATGGAAGTGTTCTCGGCGGTGCGTCTGGGCGTGAAGCCTGAGATCAACGCCGTGGCCAGCCTGATTCTGCTGGCGGTGTCGTTGATGACCTTCCTGGTCTGGTTCTTCAGCCGCCGCGCCGAAGAAAGCCGCAAGCGTGCGATTCAGCAGGCCATCGAAGAAAGCGCTGCCGATTCGTGGAAGCAACCGGACGTGCGTCGCGCGCAGCAGGCGCCGGAAGCCGCCTGAGTGTTGGCCACAATCGCGTGGCCAACCCCGATCTACTGTAGGAGCCAGCTTGCTGGCGATGGTATGTCAGCCACATTGATGTCGACTGACACACCATCGCCAGCAAGCTGGCTCCTACAAGGTTTTATGCAATCCAGGGGGACTTGCGGATGATCTCGACGAAGTTCATCGGCTTGAACCCTGGCTCGCTGTCCACCAGCACATCCGCGTTCACCGTACCGAACGTGGTGTCCGGCTTGTGCTTGAAGCCGTTGGCGAACGCACACAGGATGCACTCCTTGAACCCCTCGCCCCGTGGATGCGCATGCACCACCGCCTCACGCTGCGCCGTGGGAAATGCCGCGTAGTCGATCCCCAGCACATCCATTTCAACGCCCGCCGTCACCAATGCCACGTTGGGGCGCAGGTGATGCACTACGTTCGGCGTGGTGTGCAGGGCAATCGACAACCACACCTGTTCGATGTCGTCATCGCTCAGGCCATAAGGCTTGAGAAACGCTTTGGCGGCGTTGGCGCTATCGACTTCGAAGCGTTCATCGTCGCTGCGATGACCTTCCACCAGACCCAAGTCATGGAACATCGCGCCGACGTATAACAGCTCCGGGTTGTAGGCCAGTTGCTTGCGTTCACCGCTCAAAGCGCCGAACAGAAACACCCGGCGCGAGTGGTGATAAAGCAGGTCGGATTCGACGTCGCGAATGTATTCCGTGGTGGCCCGGGCCAAAGCGCTGTCGGGGATTTTGATGCCGGCGATGGTGCTGCTCATGGTGCTGTCCTCGTGGGGAACGCCGTGGCGGCGCTGATGGAACAAGTCTGTTCCCGGCCCCAAAACCGGACAATCGATCCATGGCTGCGATCCTTGCCAATGAGCATGCAAATCGCGCCAACCTCGCTTGTTGAGCGCGGATTGGCTACGGTTGAGGTCCTGCGCATGGATTTACGTCATGCGCACACCTTGTAGGAGCCGGCTTGCTGGCGATGGTATGTCAGCAACATTGATGTCGACTGACCCTCCATCGCCAGCAAGCCGGCTCCTACAAAGTCTGCGTGCATCGAGGGTGTTCCTTGTTATGAGTAAAACCGTTGCCATCGTGGTGTTCGCCGGCGTTCAGTCCCTGGACGTCACCGGCCCCATGGATGTGTTTTCCGAGGCCAATCGTTTCCTCGCGCCGCAGGATCACTATCAACTGGAGGTGATCGGCGTCGAGCGCGGTGTGATGCCGTGCTCCAACGGTTTATCCCTTAATGCCCATCGGCATTTCAGCGAGGCGCTGGGGGCGTACGACTTGTTGCTGGTGGCCGGTGGGCCGCAGTTGCCGTTCATGGATTTCGGCGCGGCCTTCGATGCCTGGCTGCGCGATGCCAGCGCGCTGGCGCAACGGTTCGGCTCGATCTGCAACGGTGCGTTCATGCTCGCCCGGGCAGGCTTGCTCGAAGGGCGAACAGTGACGACTCATTGGGGCGATGCCGCTGCGCTCGCGGCGTTGTGCCCTTCGACGCAGGTCGAGGCTGATCGCTTGTACGTGCAGGACGGCGAGCTCTATACCTCGGCCGGGGTCACGGCGGGGATCGATCTGTCGTTGTACTTGTTGGCCCGGGATCATGGGCCGGAAGTGGCGCTCAGCGTGGCCAAGCGGCTGGTGGTGTTCACGCAGCGCTCGGGCGGGCAATCGCAGTTCAGTCCATTCCTCACGCCCCACGCCGAGCCGACGTCGGCGGTGGCGATGGTTCAGCATTATGTGCTGGCCAACCTGACCGGCGATCTGACCATTGCTGACCTGGCCAACGCCGCCAACATGAGCGCCCGCAACTTTTCCAGGGTGTTTGCCAAAGAGGCGAAAGTCACCCCGGCAGAATTCGTCGAACGGGCGAGGGTGGATGCGGCGCGGGTGATGCTCGAAAGCACCGTCGCGCCGTTGAAGACGGTGGCGTATCAGTGCGGGTTTCGCGATGCGCAGCATATGCGCAGTGTTTTCAATCGCCGGATGGGGGTAACGCCGCAGCAGTTCAGGTTGAATTTTGCGGCGATGGTTTGAGCTGACATTTGTGTGGTCAGTCAGGGCCTCTTCGCGGGCAAGCCTCGCTCCTACAGGAATAGGTCACTTGTAGGAGCGAGGCTTGCCCGCGAAGGCGTCAGCCCGGCCAACAAAAATCTACTGCACAGCCCGCGCCGGCAACAGCTTCAACGTACTCCGCGTATTCGCCGTCACCTCTTCATCATTGAGATGCGCCTGGAAGTACACCCCTTCGACATACGCCTCCGCCTGATCATCAAAATGCCGGTCAAACGGCACGCCACTCTGGCCCACCGGGTTGACGGTCAGGCTGTGCGCCGGGTCGGCGAAGTCGATCAGGCGTCGAGTCGATGGCCCATAAGTCACCGGCCACGGCGCCGGGCCGATCTTGGCCGAGAGGTTGTTTGGCACCTCGTGAGTGCCCGGTGCCGCGAACGGCCCGACATTGAAAATCCGGTCCAGCGGCTTCTGTTGCCCCAGCGGATGACCATGGGTCAGCGTGTGCGCCTTGCCCCACTGCCATTGCGCGAAGTCCGCACCCAGCGTGCTCTTGAGGTGCGCGAGGCTCGCTTGCCACGCCACCTTGACCGTGTCGGCGCGGGTTTCCTTGCCGAGGGTGTTGCGGTTGTCCCACCACGGCGAGTCGGCGTTCGCGGCCAGACGCGGCAGCGCAGCGTCGATCACCCGAGTCGAGAGCAGCGTCTCGAAGAAGTCGTTGCCCAGCTCATCGTGCATCGTCGCGTCAGCGAGGTTGAACAGGAACTGGTTGAACAGCGTGGCGCTGGTGGAATCCAGCGGGTAGTCGCCGGTCCACTGGGCCAGTTGTTCAACCAGTTTCAGTTCAGCGGGATCGCTCACCACCTCGCGCAGCACCGGTAACAACGGCGCGAGCAAGCGCGGGCCGTAAGCGGTGGTGGTGCCCAGTTGCAGTTTCTGGCTGGCCTCCAGATCCCACTTCACGGCCTTGTCGCTGAGCTGGCGATTGAGCTGCTGCCCACGATCGGCGAGGTTGTAGTAACCAGGGATCTCCATGCCGGTCGGCGACACGGGCTGGAAGTTGGCCGAAACAATGTAGCCCCGCGCAGGGTTCTCTTCCTGCGGGTTGGCGCTGAACGGGTAGAAGCCGTCCTTGTCCGCTTCGGCGCTGCTGCCGTCGAGGATGAACCACGGCCGCACACCCGCCGGACGCTTAGGCAGTTGCGCCGCCGCCCACCAGCCGATGTCGCCCTTGGCATTGGCCCAGACGATGTTCAGCCCCGGCGCCTGGACCTTGGCGGCGGCACTGCGCGCCTTGGCCAGGGTGTCGGCGCGGTTGAGCTGGTAGAAACCTTCGAGGATCGGGTTCTGGCTTTCCAGAAAACCCCACCACATGGCGATGGGCGTCTTGCCGACGCTGTTGCCCAGCGCATCGTTGACGATCGGCCCGTGTGGCGACTGGCGCAGCAGCAACTTCACCGGCGGCTGCCCCTTGACCGCGATCTGCTGTTCGCTGGTGACCATGTCCACCCACTTGCCGCGATACCAGACCTGGTTGGTGTTGTCCGGGTTGACCTTCTCGGCGATCAGGTCGAGGTCGTCGTTCTGGAACATGGTGATGCTCCAGCCGAAGTCACGGTTCATCCCCAGCGAGGCGAACGGCATCAACGCCTGATAGTGACCGTAGAGCTCGAAGCCCGGCGCCGAGAGCTGCGCTTCGTACCACACCGACGGCGCAGAGAAGCGGATATGCGGATCGCCGGCCAGCAGCGGTTTGCCGCTTTTGGTTCGATTGCCCGCGACCACCCAGGCGTTGCTGCCCTCGAACTGCGGTAAACCGTTGTCGGCCAGCGCCTGCTCGCTCAGGCGGGCGAGAGTGTTGAGGTCTTTCCAGTCGGCGCTGGCGAGAGGCGGCGGGGTGCTGCTGTGGTTGTTCGCCAGCACGCCTTTGGACTGCCAGTCGAGATCGAAGACGTTCAGGTACTCGGCACCCAGTTGATCGCGCACGTAGGTCAGCAAGGGTTCGGTGCGAAACGCCGCGGCAAAACTGTAGGCCATGTAACCGGCGATGCTGATGGTGTCCTGCGCGGTGAACGGGCGTTTTGGAATGCCCAGTACATCGAACTCCGCAGGTTTTGCATGGCTGTCCTGATACTGGTTGATGCCGTCCAGGTAGGCTTGCATGGCGATGAAGGCCGGCGACTGCTTATCCATGTTCGCCAGGTAGGTTTCGGCGCGTTCGCGAATGCGCAGGCTGCGCATAAGCTTGTCGGTGTCGAGCAGTTTGGGGCCCAGCACTTCGGCCAGTTCACCACGCGCCAGGCGGCGCAGGACTTCCATCTGAAACAGCCGGTCCTGGGCGTGCACATAGCCGAGGGCGCGGTACAGGTCGGTTTCGTTTTCGGCGCGGATGTGCGGGATGCCGCGTTCGTCGTAACGGACGGTGACGGAGCCTTGCAAGTGTTGCAGCTCGACCATGCCCTGGCGCGTCGGTTGCTTGCTGTAGATGTACCCGCCGGCACCTGCGGCGAACGCGACTATCAGCAGTGCGAGAACGGTCAGGCTACGTTTCATGGTGACTCCTTGTTGTTATTAGTGGCAGCAGTTCCCTGGCGCCACTGTTTAACACGGCTTGCCGAATCGGCCCATCGCCCTTAGGAGGGATTCGCGTCTGCGCGGTCTTACTGCTTTGTGTCGGCGGGCCACGGGCAGTAACACCCGACGGCCAGCGTGTGCGTGGCATTGACGGTGCGGCCCGCGTTTAACGCTTGTAGGATCGGCTCAATGAAGCTGTTGCTCGAATTACAGGTCAGGCCTTCGCTGTAAGGGCCGAAGTAGGCCAGTTTGCCGCTGCGGTCCCAGATCGCCACCGCCGGGCTGGCCGGGATCTGTTCGGAGCCCGGGAGGACGGTGATGGTTTTCAGGCTGCTCAGCGTGCTCGGCAACTGGCCGTGGCTGCCGGGTTTTTGTACCGCATAAAACTCGACGCCTTGCGGCACATACTGCTCGACCAGTTCGCTCAGGTGTTGTTGATTGCCGACGTTGCACGGGCAGGCCGGGTCCCAGAAGTGCACCAGGCGAATGGCGCCGGGGCCGGCGAGGTTGTCGGGCAAGTGCAACGGGTCACCGGAAAACACCGCCGTGTGTTCACTGAACGCCCGCAGGTAGCGTCCTTGAAACCAGTCGTACGCCGCCCATAAAACACCGGCGCACACGAGGGCGAGCAGGCAGGCAAGCAGTGGGGTGCGGTAGGGCGAACGCATGGGTGTCGATCCTCGAAGGTCGCCCAGCTTGCCATGCTTGCCGCGACAGATGAATATCGCAGGCTTATAAAGTCCGCTTCGTGCTCTGGAATCGCCCATGTCCGTCACTTTCGCCCCCGATCATTTGCGTGCCAGCCTGCGGCCCCTGGCCGAGTGGCAGCCACTGTCCGAGGAGGCGCAGGCATACCAGCGGTTCTACGGGCTGGATTTTCCGGGGCGTCAACTGCGCAGGGGCCTGGGGCGTTTTGAGGTGGATGCTTATGACGTGGTCGGCCAGGTGTGGTGGCCGGAGCGGGCGAAGGCGACGCTGTTTGTGTTCCACGGTTTCTACGATCACACCGGGCTCTACCGGCACGTGATCGAGTGGGCGCTGAATCAGGATTTCGCGGTGATTGCCTGCGACTTGCCGGGTCATGGTCTGTCCAGCGGCGAACGCGCGAGCATCAACGATTTCGCCGAGTATCAGGACACGCTGCAAGGGCTGTTCGCCGAGGCGAAATCCCTCGATCTGCCGCAGCCGTGGCACCTGTGCGGTCAAAGTACCGGTGGCGCCATCGTGATCGACCATGTGCTCAACGAAGGGGCGGGCAGCCCGGCCCAGGGCCAGGTGATCCTGTTATCGCCGCTGGTAAGGCCGCGCGCCTGGGGCTGGTCGCAGCTCAGTTATTACCTGCTCAAGCCGTTCGTCAAAGCCATCGCCCGACGTTTCAGCGAGAACTCCAACGACCCGGATTTCCTGCCGTTCCTGCAAGCCGACCCGCTGCAACCGCTGCGCTTGCCGACGGCCTGGGTTGGGGCGCTGGCGCGCTGGATCAAACGCATCGAAGCTGCGCCGGACAGCACTCGGCGGCCGCTGATCGTGCAGGGGCAGGCGGACATGACGGTGGATTGGCAGCACAATCTTGAGGTGTTGAAAGCCAAGTTCGATCGGCCTCAAGTGTTGATGCTGCCTGAGGCGCGGCATCATTTGGCGAATGAGACGGTGGCGTTGCGCGGGGAGTATTTCGGGTTTTTGACGAAGCGGATCAAGGGCCGGAGTCTTTAGCGGTTGTTCCGGCCTCTTCGCGGGCAAGCCTCGCTCCTACGAGTCATGCGTGAACCCTGTAGGAGCCGGCTTGCCGGCGATGGCGATCTAACCGGCGCTGAAAATCATTGGGTCAAATTCGAAGGGGTTTGCCCCACCGCCAGCCCAGCCCGAATCGCCGCCAACGCCGCCTGGTAATACGCCTTGCCTTCCGCCGACTCGGCAAACGTGGCGAACTCTTCCAGCTCGTCATCCGACAGATCGCGATAGACATACAGCAACGTGTTGTTGAGGTCGCTGCCGATCTGGTCCATCAAGCGTTGACGCTGACCGTTCAACAGCCCCTGCGCCTGACCGCCACCGAGCAGGCCGGGGATCATCGAACTCAGGCTGTCGGCCGCGACGCCGGCAATCGCCAGGCTGACTTCCGCACCGGCCTCCCGTGCGGGCAAGGCCTGGGCGAGGTGACCGATGATCAGCGTGCGGCTGTCGCTGGCCTGAATCTTCGGCAGGCCTTTGGCGTTCTTCGCCAGTTGATCGCGACGGGTCGCCAGCAACTCGGCGGCGACGATCTTCTTGCCCAGCGGCGACTGGAAAAAAGCCAATGCAGGTTTAGGATCGGCCAGGGTTTTGCGCAATTGCGCTTCGGCGCGCTGGTCCACGGCCTGCGGGGCAAAACGCTGATTGCTGTTGTTCACCAGCGCCTGAAACACGGCGGGCGGCAGGCTGTTCTGGTAACGCTGCTGGGCGGCTGAAAGGGCATCACTGAAATGCGCGCGTTGTTCTGGCCAGCCGGCGACCTTGTACAACTGGTCGTGGCCGTCTGCCCAAGCGGGCAAAACGCAGAACATCATCAGTGAGAAAAGCAAACGGCGCATAGGGACTCCTGTCAGCAGGCGACTATTCTCCGTGTGGCATAGGGACTTGTCGAGAATTCGTATCAAGCCGCCGCGTGGCTCTGTCGGATTTTCCGGCACAGGAATACTATGCGCGCCATGCCAATACCCTCTGATCACCCGCTGCTGTTACGTATCGTCGACGACCTGGCCGAGCGCGGCTGGTCGCAGCAGAACATTTTCCTGCCTTTGGGTCTGACCCAAGAACTGGCGGCTGAGTGCCGTAAACGTGCCGCCGAGGGTGAATTGGCCCCGGCCGCCGTGGGCCGCGGGCCGACATCGGAGATTCGCGAGGGAATTCGCGGCGACCGAATCCAGTGGATCGAGCCGGGTCAGGCTCTGGCTTGCGACAGCTATCTGCAGTTGATGGACAGCCTGCGCGAGGCATTGAATCGCGGGTTGTATCTGGGCCTCGAAGACTTTGAAAGCCATTTCGCGATGTACCCGCCCGGCGCTTTCTACCTCAAGCATGTCGACCGCTTTCGCGACGATGATCGGCGCATGGTCTCGGCGGTGGTCTACCTCAACGACGCCTGGTTGCCGGAGCACGGTGGTCAGTTGCGCATGTACCTCAAGGAAGGCGTCGAATACGATGTGGTGCCCACCGGCGGATGCCTGGTGGTGTTCCTGTCGGGCGAAGTGCCCCACGAAGTCCTGCCCGCGACCCGCGATCGCCTGTCGTTGACCGGCTGGTTCCGGCGTCGTGGCAACGAGCCGTTCTGATCATGCAGAAAATTCTGGTAAGTCGCTGCCTGCTCGGCCACCGCGTGCGTTACGACGGCGGTGCCAGCGGGCCGTTCGATCAGCTTCAACAGTGGGTCGACGAAGGTCGCGTCGTGCCGTTGTGTCCGGAAGTTGCCGGTGGCTTGCCGACGCCACGGGCGGCGGCGGAGATTCCGGGCGGACAGGGCGGTGACGTGCTGGCGGGGCAGGCGGCGGTGATTACCACCGAGGGCGAGGATGTCAGCGCGCAGTTTCTGAGCGGTGCTTACCAGGCGCTGGAGCTGGTACAGAAACACAACATCCGCATCGCCGTGCTCAAGGCCAACAGCCCGTCGTGCGGCAACCTGTTGACCTATGACGGCACGTTCAGCGGCGTGAAGGTCAGCGGCGAAGGCGTGACGGCGGCGTTGCTCAAGCGCCATGGCGTGCAGGTCTTCAGCGAACTGGAACTGGCTGAAGCCGCCGCTGCACTGCAACTCTAAACGCAAATCCCTGTAGGAGCCGGCTTGCCGGCGATGAGGCCGTAACATTCAATATCTATATTGACTGTTACACCGCTATCGCCGGCAAGCCGGCTCCTACAAGGGATCGCGGTGATTGTCCGTGGCCTTAGGGTTTCGGTATCTCGGCGGCATCCGCCCCAAACCATTTCTTCTCCAGTGCCTCCAGTCGCCCATCCGCCTTTATCCGCTGCAACGCGTTCTCCAGGCTGGCATGAAACGCCGGGTTCCCTTTCTGAAACGGAATGGCCAGGTTCTCGGCCGGGGCGGCTTTCGGCTTTTCTTGCGTCAGCGACTGCACCAACAGGATTGAACGCGGCTCTTCTTTCTGCGCGATCAAATGCGCATCGGTGTGAATGTAAGGTTCGCTGAAGTCGAAACGATCCTTGAGCGCCGGAGTCTCTGTTATGTGATTGATGGCGATGTCGTACTTGCCGCTTTCAACGCCGGTCAACAGATCGCTGGAATCGGTGACGACGAAGTCGGCCCTTACATCCAGTTCATTGGCCAGCAGTTGGCCCAGTTCGACTTCGAAGCCCGAGAGTTGGCCATCGTCCTTGAAATTGAAAGGTGGTGTATTAGCCTCAAGGGCAATTCGCAATTCACCGCGGTCGTTTACATCGTCAATCAGTTCGGCATGAGCCAAAGGGCTCAAAAGGGGTAGCAGGCAGATCAGGCCAGGCAAAAAGCGCATGGTCACTCCTTTGAATACATTTATCGCGATGCGCTGGTTCAGGCTCGCTTTGCTATGGTTGTCGAGTGCCTTCGACAACGAATGGCCATGAAGTTGTCATGGTCACATGGATTTTACGAAAAAACTGGAGAAGAGAATGAAAACCTTTATGTCACGTGCTGCGCTGGCTGGCCTGCTGATGGGTGTTTCGGTGCTGGCCAGTGCGGCTACGCCGGCACCCAAGGGGGCTGAAGTGTCCATCGTTTCTCCTGAAGACGGTGCGACGGTCCCGCAGACTGTCGTCGTCAAGTTCGCTGTCGAGAACATTGCGCTGGCCCCGGCGGGTGATCCCACCAAGAACACCGGTCATCACCACTTGTTGATTGATGTCGATGAGTTGCCAGCCGCCGGTGCGCCGATCCCCAAAGATGCCAACCACCAGCATTTCGGCAACGCGCAAACTCAGGCTGAAGTAACGCTGACGCCCGGCAAGCACACCTTGCAACTCGAACTTGGCGATAGCAACCACATGCCGTTCGATCCGCCGATCCTCTCCGAGAAAATCACCGTCAACGTTAAGTAACGTTAGTCGCGCCCAAGAAAAAGGAGACCCGAAGGTCTCCTTTTTTGTCGCTCAAGTCGCTATCAGAACAACACACGGCTACGGATGGTGCCGTTGACGTGTTGCAGCTTCTGTTGCGCCAGGTCCGAGTACTCGGCGTCTACGTCGATCACCACGTAGCCGACTTTCTCGTTGGTCTGCAGGAACTGACCGGAGATGTTGATGCCGTTTTCGGCGAAGACCTTGTTGATCTCGCTCATCACACCCGGAATGTTCTCGTGGATGTGCAGCAGACGGTGCTTGCCAGGGTGAGCCGGCAGGGCCACTTCCGGGAAGTTCACGGACGATACCGAGGTACCGTTGTCGCTGTACTTGACCAGTTTCTCGGCCACTTCCAGACCGATGTTGGCTTGCGCTTCAGCGGTGGAACCACCGATGTGCGGGGTCAGGATCACGTTGTCCAGGCCACGCAGCGGGCTTTCGAACTCTTCGTCGTTGGAGCGTGGCTCCACCGGGAATACGTCGATGGCCGCGCCGATCAGGTGCTTGTCCTTGATCGCGTCCGCCAGGGCTTGCAGTTCGACCACGGTGCCGCGAGCGGCGTTGATCAGGATGCCGCCCTTCTTGATGGCGCGGATTTCCTGCTCGCCGATCATCCACTGGGTCGCAGCGGTTTCCGGAACGTGCAGGGTCACGATGTCGGACATGCCCAGCAGCTCGTGCAGGTTGCCGACCTGGGTCGCGTTACCCAGAGGCAGCTTGGTCACGGTGTCGTAGAAGTACACCTGCATGCCCAGGCCTTCAGCCAGGACCGACAGTTGCGTACCGATCGAGCCATAACCGACGATGCCGAGCTTCTTGCCACGGATTTCGAAGGAGTTGGCCGCGCTTTTGATCCAGCCGCCACGGTGGCAGGAAGCGTTCTTCTCAGGGATGCCGCGCAGCAACAGGATCGCTTCGGCCAGCACCAGCTCGGCAACGGAGCGAGTGTTGGAGTACGGAGCGTTGAACACTGCGATGCCGCGTTCGCGGGCAGCGTTCAGGTCAACCTGGTTGGTGCCGATGCAGAAACAACCTACAGCGACGAGCTTCTTCGCGTGATCGAAGATCTCTTCGGTCAGTTGAGTGCGGGAGCGAATGCCGATGAAGTGAGCATCAGCGATCTTTTCCTTCAGCTGGGCTTCCGGCAGAGAACCCGTGAGGTACTCGATGCTGGTGTAGCCCGCCGACTTGAGAACGTCGACAGCCGATTGGTGGACGCCTTCGAGAAGAAGGAACTTGATCTTGCTCTTATCGAGAGAAGTCTTGCTCATCTGCGTAAACCTGTATCCCGGAGAAAAATGGCAGGAATGGTCAGAGTGCCCTGCCTTATACGTACTGTTCCTTTTTGACGGCGTCTGTTGCCGTCATGCTGCGTTGCCGCTCCTCCCCATAGCGAGCTATGACTCGTCGCGGCGCCTTGCTTGACGGCAACAGCCACTCGTCAAAAGAGGAACGTACGTATAAGGCAGGGCACAGAACGCTGACCCCGACGGCACGACAGCCGTCGCCGCAGAACAGCCGTTGGGCACTATCCTGCGGGGTCGGTATGCTAGCATAAGCGCCCCGCAAACACTCATTCCTGCGACGTGAAGCGTTCTCAGGATGACCATGAATTGTTCGAGAGTTCTGTCGATGACCAATCCTGCCCTGATTGATGAACTGAAGACCCTGGTCGAGCCTGGCAAGGTACTGACCGATGCCGACTCCCTGAACGCTTACGGCAAGGATTGGACCAAGCATTTCGCCCCGGCCCCGACCGCCATCGTGTTCCCGAAGACTACCGAGCAGGTCCAGGCCATCGTTTTGTGGGCCAATAAACACAAGGTGGCGCTGGTGCCGTCCGGCGGGCGCACCGGGCTTTCTGCCGCTGCGGTGGCCGCCAATGGCGAAGTGGTCGTGTCCTTCGACTACATGAACCAGATCCTCGACGTGAACCTCACCGACCGCACCGCCGTGTGCCAGCCGGGCGTCGTGACCGAGCATTTGCAGAACGTCGCCGAAGAAAAAGGCCTGTACTACCCGGTGGACTTCGCTTCCGCAGGATCGAGTCAGATTGGCGGCAATATCGGCACCAATGCCGGCGGGATCAAGGTAATTCGCTACGGCATGACCCGTAACTGGGTCGCCGGCATGAAAGTGGTCACCGGCAAGGGTGACGTGCTGGAACTGAACCGCGACCTGATCAAGAACGCCACCGGCTACGACATGCGTCAGCTGTTCATCGGCGCTGAAGGCACCCTCGGTTTTGTGGTCGAAGCGACCATGCGTCTGGACCGGGCGCCGAAAAACCTCACCGCGATGGTGCTTGGTACTGCCGATTTCGACTCGATCATGCCGGTATTGCACGCGTTCCAGAGCAAACTTGACCTGACCGCGTTCGAATTCTTCTCCGACAAAGCCCTGGCCAAGGTCATGGGGCGCGGTGACGTGCCGGCGCCGTTTGAAACCGACTGCCCGTTCTACGCGCTGCTGGAATTCGAAGCGACCACTGAAGAAGTGGCCAACCACGCGCTGGAAACCTTCGAGCATTGCGTGGAGCAGGGCTGGGTGCTGGATGGCGTGATGAGCCAGAGCGAAACCCAGCTGCAAAACCTTTGGAAACTGCGCGAATACATTTCCGAAACCATCTCCCACTGGACGCCGTACAAGAACGACATTTCGGTCACTGTGTCGAAAGTCCCGGCGTTCCTGAAGGAAATCGATGCGATCGTCGGCGAACACTATCCGGACTTCGAAATCGTCTGGTTCGGCCACATCGGCGACGGCAACCTGCACTTGAACATCCTCAAGCCGGATGACCTGAGCAAGGACGAGTTCTTCGCCAAGTGCGCGACCGTGAACAAGTGGGTGTTCGAAACCGTCGAGAAGTACAACGGCTCGATTTCCGCCGAACACGGCGTGGGCATGACCAAGCGTGACTACTTGACCTACAGCCGCTCCCCGGTTGAGATCGAGTACATGAAAGCGGTCAAAGCGGTGTTCGATCCGAACGGCATCATGAACCCGGGCAAGATTTTCGCTGTTTGATTTTCGAACTTAAGCGCTACGAACCAGGAGTCGGTCAATGAGCTATCAGCACCAGTATGTCGACGGTACACGCATCCACTTCCCATTGGGCAAAGTGGTTTGCATCGGCCGCAACTACGCCGAACACGCCAAGGAACTGGACAACCCGGTGCCAACGGAGCCCCTGCTGTTTATCAAGCCAGGCAGCTGTGTCGTGCCGCTGGAAGGCGGTTTCAGCATCCCGACCGAGCGCGGTTCAGTGCACTACGAGGCCGAAATCGCGGTGTTGATCGGCAAGCCATTGTCGACCAAACCAAGCCGTGAAGAAGTCCTTGATGCTATTTCCGGTTTTGCTCCAGCGCTGGACCTGACCCTGCGTGACAAGCAGGCAGAGCTGAAGTCCAAAGGCCTGCCGTGGGAAATCGCCAAGTCCTTCGACGGTGCGGCAGTGATTGCCCCGTTCGTATCCGGCAGCACCTTTGCCGACCTGACCGACATCGGCATCCGCCTGACCATCAACGGCGAAGTGCGCCAGGATGGCAACAGCAGCGCGATGCTCAACCCGATCGTGCCAATGATCCAGCACATGGCCGGCTGCTTTTCGCTGCAGGCTGGCGACGTGATCCTGACTGGCACGCCGGTGGGTGTCGGCCCGCTGAATGTGGGTGACGAAATCGTTCTGGAACTGCCAGGCGCGAGCAGCTTCACCAGCAGCGTCCGCTGACACAAACCCCCTGTAGGAGCCGGCTTGCCGGCGATGAGGCCGTCACATTCAACATTTATGCTGAATGTTCCACCGCCATCGCCGGCAAGCCGGCTCCTACAGGGGGGATTTAGTTGCCCGTAAAGGGCAATCCCGCCATTTCCCGTTTTTTTCACATCTTGTCTGGATAATTCCCGGGCTTCTGGCGTCTGAGCCGGTCCCAATTGTGCTATTACCCTTAGCCTGAATTTCTGGAACGCATCCCCTGATGGCCATCCAATCGCTGCCCACGCTTAAAACTGCCCGTCGCCCGCGCTTTTTCATGCGTTGGTATGCCTGGCTTTTGCTGGTCGCGGCCGCTGCGTATGGCCTCGCCTTTGCAATGCATTGGGATGACCGCGGTGTGCTCTGGGTGCTGGAGCGTTTCGAAAGCCCGGCTGAACGCCAGGAAAGTATCTGGCTCCCGGATTACCGGGCGGTGATCGATGCCAAGTCACTGCCGGGGATGGAAAAGGACGAAGCGTCCGACCTGGCCTACAACCCGCAAACCAAAACCCTGTTCTCGGTGATGGGTAAAAACCCGTTCCTGGTCGAACTGGACCTGCAGGGTGAAGTGCTGCGCAAAATGCCCTTGGTGGGCTGGAGCAACCCGGAAGGCGTGACGGTCATGGGCAACGGTCTGCTGGCCATTGTCGATGAGCGTGAGCATTTGCTGAGCATCGTCAAGGTCGACGCCGATACCCGCGAGCTGAACATCGCCAACTTCCCCAAGTACGACCTCGGTCCGTCGAAAGACCAGAACAAAGCGTTCGAAGCGGTCGTCTGGGATGCGCGCAATCAACACATGCTGCTGGGTGAGGAGCGTCCACCGGCGCTGTTCACCTGGAAAAGCGCCGACGGCCTGACACTCACCGGCGACAAGCAGAAGCTGGCCAGTGACGCGCTGGACATCCGCAACCTGTCGGCCTTGGCCATCGACCCGCGCACCGGCCATACGCTGGTGTTGTCCGCCGACTCGCACTTGCTGCTGGAGCTGGACGAGAAGGGCGAGCAGGTCAGTTTCATGACCTTGCTGGGTGGTTTCAATGGCCTGAAGAAGACCATTCCCCGCGCCGAAGGCGTGACCATGGACGAGGCGGGCACGCTGTACATGGTGAGCGAGCCGAACCTGTTCTACCGATTCGAAAAGCAGCACTGATTCGCGACCTTGATCTGCGAATGTGTAGGAAACGCGACGCTCAGTTGTAGGGTCAACCCAACGGCCTTTAAGCTTCAATTCAGACTGCCGTGGTATTTCATCCGCCCGTCCTGATTCCGAGCTTGCCTGAATGCGCCGACTTGCCCGCCCCAAACCCCTGATCCTGATTCTCTCGGTGATCGCGCTGACCGTGCTGGTTGCGTTCGGCCAACACCTGCGTCTGTTTGAGCGGGCCTGGTTCAATCTGCATACGCTTTGGCAGGCAGAAAGCGCCCAGTCGATCGGACTGGATCACTATCAGGTTGTCATTGAGGGCCGGGTCATCGAAGGCCTGGACGACGATGTGTCAGCGCTGACCTTCGATCCGGTCCGCAAAAGCCTGTTCACCGTCACCAATAAAAACTCCGAGCTGATCGAGCTGTCGCTGGAAGGCCAGATCCTTCAGCGCATCGCGCTGGTCGGCTTCGGTGATCCGGAAGCGGTGGAATTCATCAGCGCCGACACTTACGTCATCACCGACGAGCGTCAGCAGCGGCTGATCAAGATTCATCTGGAGAAGGACACGACGTTCCTCGATGCGGCGGATGCCGAACAGATAACCCTCGGCGTGCACATGAGCAGCAACAAGGGTTTTGAAGGCCTGGCCTACGATTCGGTGGGCAAGCGGCTGTTTGTCGCCAAGGAGCGCGACCCGATGTTGATCTATGAAGTGCAGGGCTTTCCGCATTACAACCCGGAAAAATCCTATGCGGTGCACGTGGTCAACAACCCCAAGCGCGATGCCGGGATGTTTGTGCGAGACCTGTCGAGCCTGCAATACGACGAGCGCAGCGGTCACCTGTTGGCGCTGTCCGACGAGTCGCGACTGATTCTGGAACTGGATGTGGACGGGCGTCCGCTGAGCACCATGTCACTGAGCAAGGGGCGTCAGGGGTTGCAGAAGACGGTGCCGCAAGCGGAAGGGATCGCCATGGATGACGACGGCACGATGTACCTGGTGAGCGAGCCGAACCTGTTCTACGTCTTCAAGAAACCGCCACAGCCCTAACATTGGAATGCGGACCTGTAGGAGCCGGCTTGCTGGCGATTGCGGTATGACATTCAACATTTAGATTGACTGTCGCACCGCTATCGCCAGCAAGCCGGCTCCTACACGGGTTTTGCGTCTGGCTTACTG
>NZ_JAGYFX010000053.1:0-43194 GCF_019946615.1 Pseudomonas sp. BF-R-01 | reverse complement strand
CGACCATAGAGCATTGGAACCACCTGATCCCATCCCGAACTCAGCAGTGAAACGATGCATCGCCGATGGTAGTGTGGGGTTTCCCCATGTGAGAGTAGGTCATCGTCAAGATTAAATTCCGAAACCCTAATTGCGAAAGCAGTTGGGGTTTTGTTTTGCCCGCAGGAAAGTGGCGCAAAGAAATTTAGGGATACGCTATAGCTTTGCAGGTTGTCGATCAGTTATGGCCCACTGTTCGCGCTGCTTCCGTCCCTGGAGGTCACAATGCCGCCGATCATCACGCGCCTGGTGGCGCTGTTTGTTCTTTGTCTGACGCTTGAAGTGCCAGCCCAGCCCGGCGCCTGCCCAGCTGGCGAGAAACAAGTTTGTCTGGACGGCTGCATCTGCCTGCCAGACCTGGGGCAAGTACTCGGCCCCGTGCCTGATGGTGTCTACCAGATCGCTGCACCTGCCCTGGCGCTGTGGCTGACCCAAGCCCACGCTGAAGTAGTCAACACCAGCATCCAACCCATCCCGCCGCACATCCGCGAGCAACTGCTGCGCTGGTACGACCCCGGTGTCCTCGATGCCGCGGGCTATAAAGTCAGCGACAACGGTCAGTTCAGTGCCGCCACTGCCATGCTGCAAAACCCCGATGTCGGAGCCGTGGCGCTGATCGACATCATTCTCTTCCGGGACGCTCAAACCGCAGAACAGGATGTCGCGCTCTGGGCTCACGAACTCAAGCATGTGCAGCAGTTTCAGGAGTGGGGAGTCGATGGATTTGCCCAGCGGTATACACAGGATTTCAATGCGGTGGAGGCGCCGGCTTATGCCATACAGGCCGAGGTCAGGCGGTTTGTGCGGGGAGGGGCTGACTGAAAGGTAGCGTTCACCAAACGTCAGCACGTCATCAATGACTTCCCCGCTATACAAACGTAGTCTTGTCGATTCGCTTCCCATGACAAGAAAAAAAACAGGAGTCATTAATGCAACCGATCCGTCTCGGTCTGGTGGGCTACGGCAAGATTGCCCAGTATCAACACGTTCCAGCGATCAACGCCAACCCCGCGTTTCAGTTGGTCGCTGTCGCAACGCAAGGGCAACCCTGCGCCGGCGTAGAGAACTTTCAGTCCCTGGGCGAGTTGCTCGAAAACGGCCCGCCTGTGGATGCGATTGCGTTTTGCACTCCACCGCAAGGACGATTCGCACTGGTGCAACAAGCGCTGGCCGCAGGTAAACACGTACTGGTCGAAAAACCTCCGTGCGCCACGTTGGGCGAAGCGATGGCGTTGGTGAATCAGGTTGCAGAGCAAGGCGTCAGCGGTCTGTTCGCCTGGCATTCACGCTACGCGCCCGGCATTGACGCCGCTCGTGACTGGCTGGCCACCCGCACCCTGCAAAGCGTACAGATCGACTGGAAGGAAGACGTGCGCAAGTGGCACCCCGGCCAGGCGTGGATCTGGCAACCCGGCGGCCTGGGCGTCTTCGATCCCGGCATCAATGCCTTGTCGATTGCGACTCATTTGCTGCCACTGCCGCTGTTTGTCGAGTCCGCCGAACTGCGCGTCCCCGACAACTGCCAGTCGCCTATCGCCGCGTCCATCAAAATGTCCGACGCGCGCCACCTTGATGTTCGCGCGGAGTTCGATTTCGACCACGGCCATGATGAGCTCTGGAGCATCGAGATTCGCTGCGCCGAAGGCATCCTGCGACTGGACAACGGCGGCGCACTCTTGAGTATCGATGGCGTGCGCCAGGCCGTATCGGAGGAGGGTGAATACGCGGCGGTGTATCGACATTTTCAACAGCTGATTGGCGACAAGGCCAGTGACCTGGATCTCCAGCCGCTGCGACTGGTCGCCGATAGCTTTTTTGTCGGCAGCCGGGCGTTGGTTGAGCCGTTCTACGATTAGTGGCTGCTCAGGTAAAGGCATTGGCGCGTCGGCAGGCAACGTGGTCTTGTGCCGAGTTCTTTCGCGCCAATCGACAAACTCTACGCCCGGGGTTGCACGCTACTCTGCTGCCTTGAGCGTGTTGACCTGAACCAGGAGCGTTGAAGTCTCGGAGGTTTCCACGAACAGGTCATAGGCCTCCAGATAGAGGTACGCATTGCTTGTCTTCAGTGCGCTATCGGTGACGCATGTAACCTTGCGCGCCAGTCCCTGCAACGAGGCAACTGTTTGTGTAGCAGGGAAGGATTCACCCACCGAACACTCAAATTTCTGCACGAAAGTTTTGCCAGCGCTGTCAATAAATTTTTTGCTGTAGGCGATATCGCTCCCGGGTTTCAGGTTTTGCCAATCGCCATCCAGGTCGATGTCTGCAAGGTTGCTTCGCTGGTCGGTTTTGCCCGCGATCTGAGATCGGCTCGTTGCTGCAAGTTCGATCATCCCGCGCCAGCGCAGTCTCACGCTCTCGCTGCCTAACGCTCCCGTTGCCTGCTCGCGCCAGATCCCGCGAGCCGGGCCCGGTTGCAGATACAAGTCCATTGGATGGTCGTTGATCACGGCGCGCGGCACCAGTGGGGAGGAGGCGTTGTAAGTGAATTGCAAATGACTGAGCGTGTGGGTCGGTTGTCCCTGTGGCAGTGCGCTTACCTGTGCCAATAGCGGTGCCGAAGCCTCTGGCGTCAGCATGTTCGGCGGCAATTTTTTGCGGATGACTGGCGTGGCGAGTTGCGCCATGTTGGCGGGTTCGGCGCACACGGTGCCAATCAGTCGGGCGCGTTGTTCTTTGTCCAGGGCACTATCAAGCGGCTGAACGGGCGGTGGCAGCAAAATGTCCTCGCCCAGGCGATAAGCCAAGCGGGTGCTGGCCTGTCGGGTCGTACAGTCGACTTCGATACGCTCGAACTGGCGGCCATAGGGCTTGCCTTCGCTTTCATCCAGGCGGGTGCGGCCATAGTCGATGCCCGCCCATATCGAACGCCGCGAGTTGTCTATGGCCAGTGTGCCTGGGTCTAGTAACAAGACGTCTTCGGTTTCGCCGGGCAACTGCTTCCAGGCACTGTTCCGGACTGCCTGGCACATCTGCTGGGCGATGTTGCGCGCTGGGTCTGCTGGCAGGACGTAAGGGCTGCTCCAGTCCTTTTCGCGTCGATAATCCATGGCTAAAGTCGACAAATTGCAGCCAGCGAAAAGCCGGGCCTGGGTGGCCGGCGCGGCGCCTTCGGCCGGCACGTTAACCATCACCATGGCCGTTTGGTCGAGTCTCAGCGTGGTATCCAATGGCAAAGGCCGGGCTTGTATCCGGGTCATCATGGCTTGATTTTGTACGAGGCGCTCGGCAGACATCCGCTTGTAGTAATCGGCCATCCCGTTGCCTTGCAGGGCACAACCCGTGAGGGACACGGTAAAAACGGCGCCCGTCAGGCGAAATACAATACTCACGGTAAACAGCTCCTTAGCGCCCTATATCAAGACCATTTGAATCGGCTTGACCGTCAAAACCTTTAGGGCGGCGAGTGGCTGCGTTTGTTTTCGTTCTTCAGATTTTCCTGGCGGGGGCGGCGTCATCACCCAATCAGTTGCCATGACGCCTGTTCACCTGGACGCCAATTCAATTGGTGACCAACAGCTCCGGGCCGAGGTAGTCGTTGATGTGGTCGATGTCGTCGTCGCCCAGGCTGCCCACCGAAGAGGCCAGGCGCAGGCGCGACATCAAGTAACGCAGCTTCGCCTCGAACAGATCGTGGCGTGCAACGAAGAGCAGTTCTTCGGCATTGAGGACGTCCGAGTTGGTGCTGGTGCCTCCTTCCTTGAAACCCTTGCGTGTGGACAGCAGTGAGCGTTCGTTGGACTCTACGGCCCGCTCCAGGGCGTGAATACGTTTGGCGCCGCTCTGTACGCCGGCGTACTCGCGGGTGGTGCCGGAGATGACTTCCTGTCGCGTGGCGTCGAGTTCGTCCAGGGCCTTGGAACTATTGGAACTGGCCTGGCGTGCCAGCGCGCTGGTGCCGCCACCGTTGTACAGCGGGAAATTGACTTCCAGCCCGATTGAGCCGTAGCGGTTGCGTTGATTCAGCTCGGAGATGGATTGGCTATCGCCCGCGGTGTAGCCGGCAACGAAATCCAGTGTCGGCCAGTGGCCCGCCTTGACGCGCTTCACTTCTTCTTCAGCAAGGTCGCTGCTATGACGGCGCGCATGGATCAGCGGGCTGTCGGTCTGAGCCTTGACCAGCCAGTCCTGCAGGTTGCTCGGCAGCAGCGGTGGCGTATCGAAAGTCGGACGCAAGGTGGTCAACGATTCTGGGGTTTCTCCGATGTACTCCTCAAGCTTGCGGCGCGCATTGATCAGGTTGTCCTGCGCTTCGATCAGCTCGGCATCGGCAAGGTCGCGGCGAGCGATCGACTCGTCGATGTCGGTGACGGTGCCGGCCCCCAGCTCCATGCGCCGTTTCGCCGAAGCGAGTTGCTCCTCGAAGGCGTTCAGCTTGGACTTGGCGAGGACGATGGTTTCGCTGGCCAGCAGCACGTCGAAATAGCTTTCGGCGAGGCGCACCGCGGCGTCCTGACTCTTGGCATCGAACACCGCGACGCTGTAGTCGGCACGCTGTTTACCCTGGCGGTACTCGGCCATTTTCTGTTTGTTGAACAGCGGCTGGCGCAAGCGCACGTTGGCGCCCTTGGAGTCGTAGTCCAGATCCCTCTCGATGCCGCTCTGGCGCTGGGTGCCATTGACCTTGTTGTCGTAGGCCGAGGCACTGATCTGCGGCAGCAGACCGGCCTGGCCGATGGCGCGGTTTTCCAGGCCGGCCTCCTTTTCATGCACGGCAGCGCGATAGATGGGGCCTTGGTACTGCAACAGATCCCACGCTTGTTTGAGGTCAATGGCGCTGGCAGGCAGAGACAGCGATAGCAGGCAGGCGAACAGGCAATGACGGTCCATTTCATTGTTCCTTGAAAGAGCTGTCAACACGGTCGAGCATTGGTTTCAGAAGATAGCTCATCATGTTGCGCTCGCCAGTTTTGATGGTGACGCTGGCGGGCATGCCGGGACGAATGTGATTGCTGCCAAGCAGGTTCATGCCATCGGGTGTGACCTCTACCTGAGCCAGATAGAACGGTTGCTTGCTTTCCTCGTCCATCAGGCGGTCGGCGGAAACGGTCTTCACGCGGCCGGGGATGTTGGGCGTCTGGGCATGGTTGAAGGCCGGGAAGGCAATGTCCACGGCGAGGCCAGGGACCATCTTGTCGATGGCCTGCACGGGAATCATTGCGTCGACCTGCAGCGGCTCGTTGTCCGGAACGATTTCCATGATCTTGAAGCCGGGCTGGATGATCCCGCCGACAGTCGCAATGCTCAGGGACTGGACCATGCCATCGATGGGCGATCGAATCACCGTGTGGGTCACTTCATAGTCCAGCGCACGCAAGCGGTCGGCCAGGGTGGTGTTTTCCTTGGCGGTGTCGGTGAGCTGCGATTCGACTTCCTTCAGGTAATCGTGCTGGCGCTGCAGGATGCGCAGCTTGATTTCGGTGGTCTGGCTACGCACGCGAGCGATGTTGTTGAGGTTCTCGGCCTGGCCGGCTGAGAGGTCGGCATTGCTGCGTTCCAGTTCCAGCAGGCGGTTGCGCGGCACATAGCCTTCGGCTGCCAGCACGCGGGTGCCTTTCAGTTCCTGGTTGAGGAAGTTGATCTGCGAGGCGCGGGCGCCATAGACCTGTTGCAGGCCCTTGAGCTGCACTGCCGACGCCGCGAGGTTTTCCTGCAGGATGCTGATTTCGCCAGCGAGGCCGGCGCGTCGGGTGTTCAGCAGGCGTTGCTGCAGATCCATGGCAGCCAGCAGGCGGTGGTCATTCCCGAAGCGCTTGAACAGTTCGGGATCGAAGTTCACTACGTCGAGGTTGTCACGTTCCGCTTCCAGGCGGTTTTCCACGGTCTTGCTGACGATGTACTGGGCGCTGACCGCACCCTGTTCGGCAAGTGCGCGCAGCGAATCGAGGCGGACCACCTCCTGGCCTTTTTTCACGGAATCGCCTTCGCGGACAAGAATGGCCTCCACGGTGCCGCCGCTCAGATGCTGCACGGCTTTGCGATTGCTGGTGACTTTTACCGTGCCTGTCGCTACCACGCCGGCATCCAGCGGCGCCAGCCACGACCACAGGAGGAAGCCGCCGAAGCCGGCGAGCACCAGCCACAGGCCCCTGCGCACAGGTTTGGCGACGTCCAGATCTACATCGTTCCTGGGATCGACGTGAATCATCTCGGTGTGTTGGCTCATTTGCATGATCGGTCACTCCCGCGTTTTGACGGAGGCCAGCGGAGTTGACGCGCCTGCAGGCATCACACTCGCCTTGCGCAGCGCTGCGAATACTTCGTCGCGAGTGCCGAGCATCTGCACGCCGCCGTCACGCAGCATCAGCACCTTGTCGACGGCGCAGAGCACATTGGGACGGTGGGAAATCAGAATGACGGTGGCGCCACGGTCTTTGAGTTGGGCCAGTGCATCGACCAACGCCTTTTCACCGACGTCGTCGAGGTTGGCGTTCGGCTCATCGAGCACAATCAGATTGGGGTCTCCATACAGCGCGCGGGCCAAGGCGATGCGTTGCTTCTGGCCACCGGAAAGCGGGCTGCCATCGGTGCCCAGGCGGGTCTCATAACCTTGCGCAAAACGCAGGATCATCTCGTGCACGCCCGTCGTTCTGGCGGCGCGGATGACCGCGTCGCTGTCCACTTCGCCAAAGCGCGCAATGTTGTCGGCGATGGTGCCTTCGAACAGCTCCACGTCCTGTGGCAGGTAACCGAGCCAAGGGCCAAGTTCGCCTTTGTTCCAGGTGAATATGTCCGCGCCGTCGAGGCGCACCTTGCCGGCCTGTGCCGGCCAGACGCCGACCAACAGGCGGGCGAGGGTGGATTTGCCCGAGGCGGATGGGCCGATAATGCCAAGGCTTTCGCCGGGGGAAAGGTTGAAGCTCACCCCGCGCAGAATCGTGTTGTTGGTGCCGGGGGAGCCGGCGTACACATTCTCCACTGCCAGCATGCCCAGCGGGCGTTGCAGCGACATGCTCGGTGGCCGGCGCGGAAAGTCGTTGAGCATTTCATTCAACCGGCCCCAGGCCGAACGGCAGCCAAGCAGTTGCTTCCACGACGCGATGACTTGTTCCACCGGGCCCAGCGCGCGGCCGGTAAGGATCGAGCAGGCAATCATCATCCCGGGGGTGATCTTGCCTTCGATCGCCAGCAGCGCACCGGCGCCGAGGATCAGCGATTGCAAGGTGATGCGCACGAAGCGCCCGGTGCTGCTGATCAGGGCGGCCCGGTCTGAGGCCAGGGTCTGCATTTCCAGAATGCGCAAATGGCTTTGGTACCAGCGCTTGCCGATCGACGGCAACATGCCCATGGCCTCGATGACCTCGGCGTTGCGCAGGTTGTTGTTGGCGTAGGTGGCGGAGGAGAGGGCGGCCTGATTGGCTTCGGCCAGCGGCTTTTGCGTCGCCTTCTCGGTGAGGTAAGCCAGGCCCATCAGAATCAGCGAGCCGATGAGCGTGACCAGTCCGAGCAGCGGGTGGATCAGGTAGGCGACCAGCAGGTAGATCGGCGTCCATGGCGCATCAAAGAACGCGAACAGGCTGTTGCCGGTGAGGAACTGACGCACCTGCGCGAGATCCTGCAGGGCCTGGGCCGGATTGCCTCCGGCGCGGTTCAGGTTGCGCTCGAATGCGGCGGTGAAAATGCGTCGATTGAGGTCCATGTCGAGGCAGTTGCCGACCCGGATCAGCACACGGGTGCGGAACATTTCAAGCGTGGACATCAGCAAGAACAGGCCTATCACCAGAACGGTCAGCATCGTCAACGTTGTGACGTTGCGACTGACCAAGGCTCGATCATAGACCTGCAACATGTAAACGGCTGGCGTCAACATCATGACGTTGATGACGCCGCTGAAACCCGCCAGGGAGTAAAAACTACGACGAAGTCGGAAGAGTGCGTCGGCCAGTTCGGATCGAGAGTTCGACTGCTTTTGCATTTGGCTGACCCCCTCTTCAAAAAGCCGTTTGCCCTTGCGGAGCAGCAGCTAACAGATTTAGTCACGTGGGTAGCCGTCGATACGCAGGTTCGCTCTCGGGCGAATCTCATGCAAATTTCTGCGTTGCTCCCGTAGCAAGCAGCGTAGGTCGCGGCGAAACAATCTGAAATAACATTTCGCTCTAATGGTGCGTCAATCTTTCTATAAGTCCATTAAAAACAGCGAGTTGAGAGGCTTAGCACCGGTCGTCCGGTTTGTCCGTCGTAAAATTGACAATTTTTTGCTATCCAACTTTAGTCTTACTCATTGACGACAACCGTCCGCCTGAAGTCTGTCAACTCTTTGGCAGCGAAAAGCGCGGTGGTTCTCCGAAGGAGCACAGCATGTCGATCACTTCGTTCTACTGCAGAGGGAAGGGGCTGTTCAGCAAGTTCGCCTTGACCTCAAGTTTCCATGGCCCGCCTAGGGCCCGGGTTCGCTCTGCCTGATCGCTTAGCGAGCCATTCTTTCGCGAGTTCCGCGAATTCCAGGCGCGCATACCGGGGGCCGTACTGACGGCTTTGCCTTCCCGTGTCAGCTCTCGCCAAAAAAATGAACCTACACACTGCGCAAGCCAGCACCCGACTGGGCGCGGGAGGATTCTTTTCGTCCCGTGCCCTTCACCAAAGAAATCGAGGGCAAGCAAAATGGCCAATTTCAACAAGTCCGACCTGGAGTTCATCCTCAAACAAATTTTCATCGCAGAAGCACATGCCGACGGCGCCAGCCTCAGTGATTTGCTACCCAACAGTCAGGTGCCTTTCGGCCTGCGCACCGTCGATGGCAGCTACAACAACCTGGTGACCGGGCAAAGTGAGTTTGGCGCTGCGGACAATGCCTTCCCGCGCCTGCTGGACCCCTCGTTTCTGGCGTCATACTCCGGGACAGGGGATGTGATCGACCCACAACCACGGATTATCAGTAACCTGATCGTTGATCAGACCGCCAACAACCCGGCTGCGGTTGCGGCGAACGGCGGTGCCGATCCGGTCATCAGCCCAGGCCCCGATGGTGTCTTCGGCACGGATGACGACAAACAAGTGTTCTTCATCCCCAACCAGTCCGCGGACGCCGGTCTGACTGCGGGCTTCAACTCGTGGATGACTTTCTTCGGCCAGTTCTTCGACCACGGCCTCGACCTGGTCAGCAAGAGCGCTACCGATTTTGTGTTTATTCCGTTGCAGCCGGACGATCCGTTGTTCGTGCCGGGCAGTCCGACCAACTTCATGGTGCTGCCACGGGCCGTGCGTACGGCCGGCGCGGACGGAATTGTTGGCACGACGGACGATGGGCAGCTCAACACCACCTCGCCGTTCGTAGACCAAAGCCAGACTTACAGCTCCCACCCCTCGCATCAGGTATTTCTGCGCGAGTACGTCATCAACGCGGCAGGTGACCCTGTTGCAACCGGGCGCTTGATTACCAATCGCGATCTGGGCGCCGATGGCGAGTTCGGCACTGCCGATGATGGCGGCGCCGAAAATGGCGGCATGGCGACCTGGGCAGTGGTCAAGGCCCAGGCCCGTGACATTCTCGGCATCAACCTGACCGACGCCGATGTGCACAACGTGCCGCTGCTGGCGACCGACGCGTATGGCAACTTCATCCGTGGCCCGGGCGGTATGCCGCAGGTGGTGATGCGCATCAGCAACGGCGCAGACGGTATCGCCGGTACGGCGGATGACATCACGCAACTGGTCGAAGGCAACCGGGATGCTCCGATCAGTCTGGCCAACGCCGTGAGCACCGGGCATGGCTTCCTCGACGACATCGCGCACAATGCCGCGCCGGTGCTCGTCGACGGGGTTTTGCAGGCGGATGGTGACACCGAAATCGGCAATGCGCAGCCAGTGGGCGCGGGCGGCAACAACCTGACCTACGACAACGAACTGCTCGACGCTCACTACATTGCCGGCGATGGCCGGGCGAACGAAAACATCGGCCTGACCACTGTGCACCATGTGTTCCACTCCGAACACAACCGCCTGGTCCAGCAGTCCAAGGAAACCATCCTGGCCTCTGGCGATCTGGCGTTTCTCAATGAGTGGCTGGCAGACGACGTCGCGGCAATTCCGACTACTCCCGCCGAAATCGCAGGATTGGTGTGGGATGGCGAACGGCTGTTCCAGGCCGCCAAGTTCGGCACCGAGATGCAGTATCAGCACTTGGTGTTCGAGGAATTTGCGCGGACCGTTCAGCCGCAGGTCGACGAATTCCTTGCCCCCAACGGCTATGACACTTCGATCAACCCGGCCATCCTCGCCGAGTTCGCCCACGTGGTGTATCGCTTCGGTCACTCGATGCTGACCGAGACTGTCGATCGCTTCGACCCCGAATTCAATCCGGTCCTCTCTGACCCGAACAACCCTGACGCGCAACTCGGTCTGATCGCAGCCTTCCTCAACCCTCTGGCATTTGCCGGCAGCGGGGCTACCGCTGACGAAGCGGCAGGGGCGATCATTCGCGGCGTGACCCGTCAGCTCGGCAACGAGATCGACGAGTTCGTCACCGAAGCGTTGCGCAACAATCTGCTGGGTCTGCCCCTCGATTTGCCGGCCCTGAACCTGGCGCGTGGTCGCGACACTGGCATCCCTACGTTGAATGAGGCGCGGCGTGAGTTTTACCAGGCAACCGGCGACAGCCAACTCAAGCCGTACATCAGTTGGGCTGACTTGGCGGAAAACCTCAAACACCCCGAATCCCTGGTCAACTTCATCGCGGCCTTCGGTACTCACGGGGCATTGACTGCGGCCGATGTGGATACGCTGGTCGAGATGCGTGCGGTCGCTGCTGCCCTGGTGTTTGGCGGCAGCGCGGTGATCAACGCCGGCACTGCCGATGAGCGTACTTTTACCGCCACGGAAGAGGATCGCCTGGCATTCCTTAACAGCTCGGGCACCTACGCCATGGTCAATGGCGTCACCACCACCGGTGTCGACGACATCGACTTCTGGGTCGGCGGCCTTGCCGAAGAGAAGATGCCGTTCGGCGGTATGCTCGGCTCGACGTTCAACTTCGTGTTTGAAACCCAGATGGAGGCGTTGCAGAACGGCGACCGGTTCTACTACCTGTCGCGTACGGCGGGCCTGAACTTCGGCACCGAGCTTGAGAACAACTCCTTCGCCAAGCTGATCATGCTCAACACCGATGTCACCCACCTGTCGAACACCGTGTTCCTGACGCCGACGTTCACTCTCGAAGTGACCCAGGCCAATCAGTTCACCGGCCTTGGCGTCGGCGGTCGTGACGACCCGACGGGCGGCATCATGATCAACGGCGTGGAAGTCGTGCCGCTGGTGATCCGCGACAACCCCGACACCGTGGGCACGGACAGTAATTTTCTGCATTACACCGGTGAAGATCATGTCGTCCTCGGCGGCACCGCCGCCGATGACATCATCATCTCCGGTGAAGGTGATGACACCGTTTACGGCGACGGCGGCAACGATGTCCTCGAGGGCGGCGCCGGGAACGATGCGGTACTTGGCGGCGCGGGTGATGACATCATCACCGACTCGTTCGGCGACAACCGCCTGGAAGGCAATGCCGGTAACGACGTGATCGTGGCCGGTAAAATGGGGGTTGCGGGCAACCTGATCCTTGGCGGCGATGGCCAGGACTTCATCATCACCACCGAAGACATCAGCACCACCTTCGGCGGTCAGGGTGACGACTTCATCCTCGGTGCCAAGACCAACCTGCCACCGACCGGCAACGAAGGTGATGACTGGATCGAGAAAGGCACCCAGGACGGTGCGCCTGGCGATAACTTCTCGCCATTGCTCAATGACGATGTGGTCGGCAACGACATCTTTGTCGGCGGTGGTGGCTTCGATGAAATGATCGGCGAGGGTGGCGATGACATCTTTGTCGGCAGCGATGCCCAGGACAAGATGGACGGCATGTCCGGGTTCGACTGGGTGACCTTCAAAAATGACCAGGTCGGCGTGACCGCCGACTTGTCCCTGGCCGCGCTGGCCCAGCCACATGGCAACGCGCCAAACCAGAACGCCGGGGTGTTCAATCCGGTCGGTGCCTCGCCGGCCTCGATTCTCGACCGTTTCGCCGAGGTCGAAGGCTTGTCCGGTTCGAATTTCGGCGACGTCCTCAAAGGCGATGATGTTGATGCGGTCACTATCCTCAACCACGGTGGTGCCACGGGTGGTGCACTGACCAATGTGGACTTGATCCGTGGACTGGCGCAGTTCCTGTCCGATGCCGGCTTGCCGACCACCGGCTTTGCCACGGGCAACATCATCCTCGGTGGCAATGGCAGTGACCTGATCGAGGGCCGCGGCGGCGATGATCTGATCGATGGCGACAAATGGATCAACGTCAGAATCGCAGTTTATGCCCCCGGCGACGTCAACCATACCGGCCCCGAGATCGCCAGCTTCGACAGCATGGCTGATATGATCCCGTTCATGCTGGACCGTACGTATAACCCTGGGCAGCTCAAGGCCGTGCGGGAAATCCTGCCCGGCACCTCGACGGGCGGGGCGGCGTTCGACACCGCGATTTTCTCCGGGCTTCAGTCCGAGTACACGGTGACCCAGGACACCCGTGGCACGGCCAACCTGGCGGACGATGTCTGGACGGTGACGGATACCGTTGCGGGTCGCGACGGCACCGATACCCTGCTGCATATCGAGCGCCTGCAATTCGCCGACACCCAGCGGGTGCTGGTACCGGGGCTGAACGCACAACCGGTCGGCAGGCCGACTGTCACGGATGGCAACGGCGGCGACATTACAGTGGGCGACACACTGACCGTGAGCATGCTCGGGGTGAGCGATGCCAACAACGTCACTGCGGGTAACCCGCAGGGTCTCGTCAACAATACTTCGGTGTCTTACTACTGGCAGTTCGAAGCCGACCCAGGCAGTGGCGTGTTCGAAGACATCATCCTGTTGCCTGCGGGTGACCTGGCGTTCCAGAGTGCCGATGGCACCTCCTTCAAGGTCTCGCCGGATCTTGCCGGGCTGTCACTGCGGGTCAAGGCTATCTACCAGGATGGCCATGGCACGACTGAAGTGGTGTTCTCGCAACCGACAGGCGTCGTGGTTCCCGGCGCACCGGTCGTGCCGACAGCACCGACACCGGTAGTCAATGCCACCGAGGGTGGCCCGGGCCTTAACATGGTCCGCTCCGACCTCAACTTCATCCTTGATCAGATCAAGATTGCCGAGGCTGAAGCGGACGGTCAGAACATCCTCTCGCTGATCCCGAACATCCGCGCGCCGCTGGGCCTGCGTGCGGTCGATGGCTCGAACAACAACCTGAT
This sequence comes from Pseudomonas sp. BF-R-01, assembly GCF_019946615.1. Taxonomy (NCBI): domain Bacteria; kingdom Pseudomonadati; phylum Pseudomonadota; class Gammaproteobacteria; order Pseudomonadales; family Pseudomonadaceae; genus Pseudomonas; species Pseudomonas sp. BF-R-01. The sequence continues at coordinate 29,917 of NZ_JAGYFX010000053.1, read as the reverse complement.
GAACCTCAATGGCATCAACAACACCGAGTTTGGTGCTGCGGATAACACCTTCCCGCGTTTGACCGATCCGGTCTTCAATCCGGCGGAAGGTGCACCTGCCGGGTTCTTTGGCCCTGGCTCGCCGGCCATTCCGGGATCGTCGTATCAGCAGACCAGCGGCAATGTGTTTGACTCGCAGCCGCGCACGATCAGCAATCTGATCGTCGACCAGACGTCGAACAACCCGGCGGCGTATGCAACGGCGTACGACGTGGGCGCGGACGGTGTGCTCAACTTCGGCGCGGAGGGTAGCGACGATGTGCTCAAGGATGGCGTACGGATAGTCGCCAGCCCCGGCCTGGATGGTCAGTTCGGTACTGGCGACGACCACGATGTGTACATGTTCGAGAACACCGCTCCGGATGCCGGGTTGTCCGCGCCGTTCAACGCCTGGATGACCTTCTTCGGGCAGTTCTTCGATCACGGTCTGGACCTGGTGACCAAAGGCGGTTCGGGTACCATCTTCATCCCGCTGCAACCGGATGATCCGCTGTATGTGCCAGGCGGCAACGCTAACTTCATGGTGCTGACCCGCGCGACCAACCAGCCAGGCGCGGATGGTGTTCTCGGCACGGCCGACGACATCCATGAGCACTCCAACACCACCACGCCGTTCGTGGACCAAAACCAGACCTACAGCTCGCACCCATCGCATCAGGTGTTCTTGCGCGGGTATCTGCTGACCGATGACGGACCCATCGCGACGGGCAGGCTGATCACCAACCGTGACCTGGGGGCGGATGGCAAGTTTGGTACCTCAGACGACAGCGAAATCGGTGGCATGGCCACCTGGAAAGTGGTCAAGGCGCAAGCCAACGACATTCTGGGTATCCACCTGACCGACGCTGACGTCGACAACGCTCCGTTGTTGGCGACCGATGCCTATGGCAATTTCATCAAGGGGCCGAACGGCTTCCCGATGGTCGTGATGAAAGGCCTTGACGGTCTTGGCGGTACGGCGGATGACGAGCTTGTCGAAGGTAATCCGCTTGCCCCTATTGACCTGACCAATGCTGTGCGCACCGGTCACCAGTTCCTCGTCGACATTGCCCACAATGCCGCGCCGGTGTTCATCGGTGGCGTGCTCGCGCCTGATGGCGATACTGAAACTGGCAACGACGTGCCGGTCAATCCACAAACCGGGGCCAACCTGGCCTACGACAACGAGTTGCTGGATGCGCACTACATCGCTGGCGACGGCCGGGTCAACGAGAACATCGGCCTGACGGCGGTGCATGCGATCTTCCACTCCGAGCACAATCGGCTGGTCGCGCAAACCAAAGACACCGTGCTCGACTCGGGTGACGTGGCTTTTCTGAACGAGTGGCTGCTCAATCCAGTGAGCGCGTTGCCGGTCAATCAGGCGGAGATTGATGCGTTGGTATGGAATGGCGAACGCCTGTTCCAGGCGGCCAAGTTCGGCACCGAGATGCAGTATCAGCATCTGGTGTTCGAGGAATTTGCCCGGACCATCCAGCCTAACGTCGACCTGTTTTTCGCACCGACCCAGGTCTATGACGTTGACCTCGATGCCTCGATCGTCGCCGAGTTCGCCCACACCGTGTACCGGTTTGGCCACTCGATGCTGACCGAGACCGTCGATCGCTTCGACGTTGATTTCAACGTGATCGGCGATCCGAACAGTGCTGATCCCGATCAGCAACTGGGCCTGATCGCGGCGTTCCTCAACCCGTTGGCGTACGCCGCCAGTGGCGTGACGCCTGAGGACGCGACCAGTGCGATCGTGCGAGGGATCACTCGGCAAGCCGGTAACGAAATCGACGAGTTCGTCACCGAGGCGCTGCGCAACAACCTGCTCGGGCTGCCGCTCGACCTGCCGGCGATCAACATCGCCCGTGGCCGCGACGTTGGGATTCCTTCACTCAACGCGATTCGCCGCGACATCTACAGCCAAACCGGTGATACCCAACTCAAGCCGTACACCAGCTGGGTCGACCTGGTGCAGCACCTCAAACATCCGGAGTCGTTGATCAACTTCATTGCAGCCTATGGCACCCATGAGACGATCACGACGGCGACCACGCTGGAAGGCAAACGCGCTGCCGCCATGGCACTGGTGTTCGGTGGTACGGGGGCGCCGGATGACCGCCTGGACTTCCTCAACGGCACCGGTGACTGGACCAACGTAACGCGGGCCGGCAAGGATGGCGTGCTGGGAACAGCCGACGATCTGAAGGGCGTGACTATCACGGGGGTCGATGCCATCGACCTGTGGATCGGCGGCTTGGCCGAAGCGAAAACGCCGTTTGGCGGCATGCTCGGCTCGACGTTCAACTTCGTGTTCGAGAACCAGCTGGAAAAACTGCAGGATGGCGACCGCTTCTACTACCTGGAACGTACCGCTGGCCTGTCGATGAATGCCGAGCTTGAAAGCAACTCGTTCGCCAAGCTGATCATGGCCAACACCTCGGCCACGCACTTGCCGGGCCTGGTGTTCTCGGACGTTGCGTTCTATCTGGAAAGGGACCAGAGCAAGCAATTCAACGATGGCCTGGGCAATGCCGATCCGCTTGGCGAAAACGGCGAACAGGTGGTGTTCCGCGACAACCCGCTGACCGCAGGGCCGGACACCAACTACATCAAATACACCGGTGCAGAGCACATCGTGATGGGCGGCACCAACAGCGCCGATATTCTCATCGCGAGTGAGGGGGATGACACGGTCTGGGGCGACGGTGGCAACGATCGCATCGAAGGCGGTGACGGCAACGACCAACTGCGCGGCGGTTCCGGCGACGACATCATCACCGACAAGGGCGGCGACGATAACATCCAGGGTGGCGACGGCAACGACGTGCTGCACGGAGGCAACGGCGTCAACCTGATCATCGGCGGGTTCGGCAATGACTTCATCGTGACCGGTGAGGACGCCTCCGAAGCCATTGGTGGTCATGGCAACGACTTCATCCTGGGCAGCAAAGCCAACGAACAGGACATGGGTAACGAAGGCGACGACTGGATCGAGAAGGGCACTTCGGACGGTGCACCTGGCGACAACTTCGACCCGCTCGGCAACGACCCTATCGTCGGCCACGATGTGTTCATCGGCGGTAACGAGAACGATAAGTTCAACGGCGAAGGCGGCGATGACATCATGGTCGGCAGTCTCGGCTTCGGTGATCGCTATATCGGCGGCTCCGGCTTCGACTGGGCAACCTTCAAGGGGCTCGCACAGGGCGTGACCATCGATTTCACGGACCGTTTCTTCGATGTTCCGCCAGTACCGGGTTCAGGTGCTTCGGCGCTGGTGCGTTTCGACATCATGGAAGGTCTGTCGGGTTCGTCGCACGGTGACTTCCTGCGCGGTGATAACGAAGACGCCACATCGCTGCCTACTGCGGGTGCAACCGGCAGTGTGCTGACCCACATCGACCTGATCAACGGCCTGGCGGATCTGCTGCCAGCCGGAGCGACGTTCTTCGATGGCGGCAACATCATCCTCGGCGGTAGCGGCAGCGACCTGATCGAAGGTCGCGGCGGTGACGACATCATTGATGGTGACAAGTGGCTGAACGTACGCATCAGCGTACGGGCGAACGCTGACGGCACTGGCGATGAAATCGCCACGTTCGACAGCATGGAGCCACTGGTGCCGTTTATGCTGAACGGCACGTACAACCCTGGCCAACTGGTCATCGTGCGGGAGATTCTGACCGGCACTGACAGCTTCGATACGGCGTTGTTCTCCGGTACTTTGGGGGAATACGGCATCGAAATCGATGGCGACACTGTCATCGTGACCGACTCGGTGCTTGGGCGTGATGGCGTCGATCGCCTGACGGGCATCGAGCGTCTGCAGTTCGCTGACGTTGCGATACCGTCCGGAGTCGGCACCGTGCAAAACAGCGACCCATCGGGTCACTTGGCAATCCTCGATGCGACTACCGGTGTGCGTGAAGATACGCCGGTCGCCGGCCAGTTGTTGCGCGTCAGCGGTGCGGGGGTACACGACGCGGACAACCAGAGTGCGGCCAATCCGACCGGCGCGATAACCGGCGGGGTAGCTTACTACTGGCAGGTCGAAACCATTCCCGGTACGGGCGTCTATGAAGACATCACCTTTGTCGCCGCTGGCGAGGCAACGCGGGCGACTGGCTCCACCTTCCTGGTGGGCCCCGATGAGGCGGGTCTGAACATCCGCGTCCGGGCGGTGTACCAGGATGCCCAGGGCACGCTGGAGATCGTCGAATCGTCCGGCAACAGTGAACCGACCGAAGGGGCGACCGTTACCGGGCTTGCCGTGCAGAACCAGCTGTTGACCGCCGACACGTCGACCATCGTCGACGCCGATGGCCTGACCAATCCGCAGTTCACCTACCAGTGGCAGGCGAACGACGGGCTTGGCTTCGTCAACATCGCCGGCGCTACTGGTAGCACGTTCTCGCTTGGCCAGGCTCAGGTCGGCCAGGAAGTGCGCGTGATGATCGGTTACGTCGATAACTTCGGTGTGGCCGAAAGCGTTGCGTCCAACATCCTGGGGCCGGTGGACAACGTCAACGATGCACCGACAGGCGCGTTGCTGATCAGCGATACGACACCGGATCAAGGGCAAGTGCTGACGGCGCTGACTGCCGGGATTGCCGATGTGGACGGGCTGGGCACCTTCAGCTACCAATGGCAGCAAGGTATCGGTGCTTCCTTCTCCAACATCAACGGCGCGACGGCCTCGACCTTCACCCCGGGTGTGGCGCAGGGCAACCTGCAAATACGGGTGATCGTGCGCTACACCGACGGCTTCGGCACGCTGGAGACGTTGACTTCCGCGGCAACCGCGGCGGTTGCGGTGCTCAGTGGCGTAGTGCTGCAAGGTAACGCACAGGCGAACACCCTCACCGGCGGCGCCGGTAACGATGTGCTGCTTGGCCTGGGCGGGAGCGATACGCTGAATGGCCTGGCCGGTACCGACCAGTTGTTTGGCGGCAATGGTAACGACATCCTCAACGGTGGAGACGACAACGACATCCTCAATGGCGAGGACGGTAACGACACCCTCAACGGCGGGCTCGGCGCGGATGCCCTGAACGGCGGTGCCGGTAACGACACCTATGTGGTCGACAACGTCGGTGACCTTATCACCGAGGCGGTGGGTGGCGGTACCGATCTGGTGCAAACCGCCTTCGCGAGCTACCTGCTCGATGCCAACGTCGAGAACCTGACCTATACCGGTGCCGGTAACTTCACAGGTACCGGTAACGCACTGGCCAACACCATCACCGGCGGGGTGGGTAACGACCTCCTCGATGGCGGTGCGGGTGCAGACCGGATGGTCGGGGGCGCGGGCAACGATACCTACATCGTCGATGCAGCCACAGACGTGGTGGTCGAGGTGGCGGGTGGCGGTACGGACACCGTGCAGACTTCGTTGGCCAGCTACACGCTGAGCGGTAATGTCGAGAACCTGACCTACACCGGAGTCGGCAACTTCGCCGGCAGCGGCAACGGGTTGAACAACGTCATCACCGCCGCGGCGGGTAACGACACCCTCAATGGTGGCGGTGGCAACGACATCCTCACCGGCAACAGTGGCAACGACACACTCAACGGCGACGCGGGTAACGACCAACTGGTGGGTGGCATTGGCACCGATACCCTGAACGGCGGCAATGGCGATGACAGCCTCGACGGAGGTGACGGGGCGGATACATTGAATGGCGGGGCAGGCAGCGACACGCTGCTCGGCGGGCTGGGTGATGACAGCCTGGATGGCGGTACCGGCACCGATCTGCTCCAGGGCGGCGATGGCAATGACACGCTGCTCGGTGGAGATGCTAACGACACCTTGCTGGGTGGTATCGGCAATGACTTTATCGATGGCGGTACAGGCAACGATACAGTCACGGGCGGTGCCGGCAACGACATGATGGTTGCCAGCAATGGCAACGATATCTTCATGTTCTCAGCGGGCTTCGGGGTCGATCAGATCATTGGCTTCGATGCCAACGCGGCAGGAGGGCAGGACCGCCTCGATATCTCCGCGATGAACATCACGGCTGCGACCTTTGCCGGCAGCGTCACCATCGCCGATGTCGGTGCGGATACCCTGGTCAGCTTCGCTGGTGCTGACTCCATCCGCCTGGTCGGTGTGGCCGATGCGACAACCGTCACTGCCACGGACTTCATTCTCACCACTTGAGGTACTGATCAGCACGTTTGAAAAAAAGCGTGGAAAGCGGAAGGGAGGGCAGCGATGCCCTCCCTTTTTTTATGAGAAGCGTCTGGCCGTTTGTTCAACTGGCAATGCGTGAACCAACCTGGCAGGGCGGTCTGTCAGACAGTGGGAAACACTCGATCAACAAATGACCTGGGAATGGGGAATTGGGGAATGGGGAATGAAGAACCAGACTTGAACATTTCAGCGAACTGCGCGATTTGCAGCCTGTTGGTTTCGCTTGCCGCTTCTGCTATCGGGGGTATTCCCGACTTCAACCGGGACTTCACCCGATCCGCAACACAAACAGCGCTTAACTGCTGAACCAGGTGAACAGACTCCAGAATGCCCCTATGGCAAAGATGAGAAGCATGAGTGCCAACGTGCGGACTAGCGGCTCACTTCGCATGAAGGTAACTCCTCAGAAGGGTTGTGCAGCACAGGTGGAAATCTGTTATCCCGTGATAACAACTTCAAACTTTCAATTAATACGCTAGTGAACGCACAGCATTCTCTATGCCAGAAAACTGTACAGCCAATCATTCCCGGCTGGCGGCGCAACTTGATCCCCTGGCCAATGAAAGTTGACACAGGAATCGGGTAATACAGCCCGTTTATGGGGGATTTTTCTCATCGTGGGGGGGATATTGCGGGGGGAGCTTTAGTCAGGCGTACAAGCCATACCCTGCCGCGATGAGCAGCGGAGAAACCAGCAGCGTTGCCCAGAACCCTGATTTCGGAACAGCAATGACGCAAATGATCGAGATCATCAGCACATAGATGCCGACCATTTTAAGTAGCGCGAGATCCCCAACGGCTACGGCGTGAATCGCTGTGTGCCCTGCGAGCATAAAAAGCGGACCCAGCAGGGTAAACCAAAGGGCGGTACGCCGATCTTCGTGCGCTCTGAACTGGTCAATGAAGCCCGCGTCTACAGCGGCGGCGAATGCTGTTTTGAACTTGAAAATACCTAACGGAATATGGAGTACGCCCAAGGCGAACAGGGTCCATGCGACGATGTTGGACATATCGTTAATGCTCCGTAACGGTAAGGTTGGATAAGAGAAAGGGGCGGATTATTTCTGAAAATAAATCCGTCCCCTTTTGACCTGGCAGTTAATAACCTCGTCTTCATTCGTTGCGAGGTGACGGCGGCAGAAACTCGGTGATCAGCGAAGTAACCTGCTGTTGAATCAAATCCCGCGAGCGAGCGCCATTGCCATCGCCATCCCGGCAAATGATGCCATCGCCTGGCACTTCTTCTTCGAGCATCGCTTCTGCGCCAGGTTTGCACATTGACAAGAAGCTGAAATGGCTTGCATCGCTGATTTCGACGTAACGGCTTGACGCCGGAGGCAGGCGCTTGGCCAGGTTGGCAGACTCCAGCTCTGCGGGAAGATCGTGCGACGGTACGCCGGCAGCGATCACCAGCGTTGGTACCGGCAGCGCGGCCAGGCTTTCATCGGTCATGCCCCGTGAAAGGCCCAGGTCCAATGTGACCACAGCCGTGACGCGTTCATCGCGCAAATCGGCGGCCAACGCGGTCTTTGATTCTGAGGTGCTGGCGGGATTCATCTTTCCATAGACGGAGCAACTTGCTAACTGCGGGTGGGCTTTGCAGTCGTGGGCGAAGCGGTCTGGATCGAAACGGGCACCGGCGATCCCCAGGGCGGTCCAGCCGCCGAGTGAATGGCCCACTACTGCAACTCGGTCATTGGCGACCAAGCCGAATTTTTCAGGTTGAGCCGTGACCCCATCAATGGCTCGGCTCACATCAACGGGCCGCTGCCATAACTGCGCTGCTGCTTTTGGGCTACGGTCATGAGTGGTGGAGCCAGGGTGATTGATTGCAGCGACGATGTAACCCCTGTGAGCCAGAGCACTGGCAAGCCAGATCTGGTTGCTCCAGTTGCCTCTGTACCCGTGGGAGAGCACCAATAATGGATGCTTGCCAGCAGCGGGCGGCGCGTCACGAACGGCAGAAGCCCCGACGAACACCACATCATCGCCAATCAATTGCGTGGCGGCGGTCGTTGCACTGGGGTACCAGACAACCATTTCCAGTGTGCGGTCATTGTGCGCATCCGCCAGTGTGGAAGAGCGGAAGCCGACAGGGTTCTCGTCAGCGAGCGCGACAGTCGTCAGGCAGGTCAATAACAGGGCGCTAAAAGCTATTTTCAATGTCGTTTCTTCCTTGAATGGACAAGTACATGGCAACCGGAACCCGCCGTCAGGCGCATCCATCGTACGGAGTCGAAGCTCATGGGGTTGCCTGTAAGCACGGACATTAAAGCCCACATTCGAACCGCCGCGCACAACTTTCATCATTAACGCTGTTCGCGGTCTTTAGTGAGAAGGCTGAACGCTAACTTTTGGCCGATTGCTGTCAGTCGATCAGGGTAGAAATCGACTCATAGTTGTCCGGCTGAATCCTCTCACATGTATTCGCGACTAGAATTCCACTGCCGACACTTCTAAAACCAGGCCAGATTTAAAACCTGTAGCGCCAGGTATCGAACGTTGTTTCGGTCTATGGGAAACCGCTATGACAGATCCGAAAAACAAAACCGAATCCGACGAGGATCTAGGTCAGATGGTCATAGGGCGAGGGCCCTGCACCTATCTGTTGCTGCTCTTACTTGGATTGATCCTCCTGTTTCCCTTTCTTGAGGAGGGCATATTTGCCCGCACGTTGCTCGGCATTCTGTTTTCAACCGTGCTGCTCGTGGGCGCTTTCGCCACCCGGCAGACTCGGTGGGGGTTCATCCTCAAACTGGGCCTGGCGTTGCTTGGGGTTAGCCTGCAATGGACGGCGTTGTGGGTTGGCAGTATCGCGATTCTTAATCTTGCCGGGATAGCTTATGCGGCATCTCTTGCAGTCTCGTTCATCGGAGTGCTTCGCTATATTCTCCAGCGCGGGCCGATTACGGCCGACAAGCTGCATGGCGCGCTTGCGGGTTACATCCTGCTGGCCTTTGTCTGGTCCTTCGTCTATGCCTTGCTCGAGATATCCAGCGCTGGCTCATTCGGCCCAAGCCACCTCGACTTTGGACAGCCCGGCACGTTCTTCAAACTGATCTATTTTAGCCTCACGACGCTCACAACCACCGGTTACGGTGATGTTCTGCCATTGACCAACCATGCCCGCTCACTTGTGATGGTCGAAGAATTTTCAGGCGTCTTTTATGTGGGTGTTGTGATAGCGCGGCTTGCCGGTCTGTATCCGTCGAATCAGACGAAGTGACTCTCGATTTGCCGTGGCCGGACCGATGCCGTCAGTCGGGAGGTAATGTTCGCTGTTGATCGCTTTCCACTACGACTTCTTCGACGGGTAGTTGCCACGCAAGCCCCCGGATTTGTTGCCGGTTTTGCTGGGCAGGTTGGGCACCACCGGGCGGGATCTGGGCTGAGGGTTGGAGCGGCTGCGGGGTTGAGGTTGTTTGCTCATTGTTCACCTCCTGAAAACGCCTGGCTACTTGGCGCTCTGCATTGACACTTGGCTAGTGTGCTACGAGTTACCAAAATCCGCAGCACACAAGCGCAGACAAAACGGGCTGCTGACAAGGCGCAGATGCATCGGGTGGGGACATAAATAAGCGGAACTGGAACTCACATCGTCAATAGCGTCTAAATTTCAGAGAGACAACCCGCCACTCTGAGGGAACGACTCATGCACAGATCACGCTCATTGGTTGCCGCGATTACATGCCTTGCGCTGGTTTGCGGCTCAGCGACCGCATTGGCTGATCCTGGTAATGGAAAGGGCCAGGGAAAACCGCAAAACAATCAAGTCCATGGCAATCAAGGCGGCAAAGGCAAAAACGCCGGAGGCGGCGATTGGAGTCATGGCCCCAGTATCAATCAGGGAAGCATTCTCGGGATCGTTGGCGAATACAGGGACTACTGGAGCCCCGGCCCTGCGTTGCCACCCGGAATTCAGAAAAACCTCGCTCGAGGAAAGCCGCTTCCACCCGGCATTGCGAAAAAGCTGGATGGACGCCTGATTGGCAGGCTGCCGCATTATGATGGATACGAATGGCAGCAAGCAGGCACCGATTTGATACTGGTCGCACTGGCAACCGGGATCATCTATGAAGTCCTCAACGGGGCCTTTGACTGATATTTGAACCCTGCGGTTGCGGTGCTTTTACCAGGTGGTGAGCGCACCGCACTCCGTCCGTCGCAGGAGTTGAACTGTCGCCGGGCAATTGCGTCCTAATGCATGCGATATCAACCACCTTACGGAAGCAATCATGCTTTTAAAAAACAAGAGTTTCGTTGCTGTCATGTCATGCGCCCTCATGCTTGCAGCCGCCCCATTACTCCCTGCTGACCTCTCTGTCATGAACTCCGCCTATGCGAAGGACGGCAACGGAGGCGGTAATGGCGGTGGTGGTGGTAACGGCGGCGGCAACGGCGGCGGAAACGGTGGTGGTAATGGCGGCGGTAATGGCGGTGGCCACGGCGGCGGCACAGGTGGCGGTCACGGCGGTTCCGATCACGGCAACGCCAACAGCAACGGCCATGGCAATGGACTGAGCAGCGATCATGCCGGAAGGGCTGTTCGCGACCGTGGCGAAAGCGGAAACCACTACGGCAGTGACCGCAATGGTGAGCGCGGTCATGGCACAACGACGTCTGGCATCGCCCATTCCAAAGACACTCGCGGCGTGGCCAAAGCCTCCGCAATCTCGGCCTCGACACCCGGGGATCACAACGCGAAAGGGTTGAGCAAAGCCGGGACGTCGATTTCAAAGAAATCGCACTGATCAGCGTCACTCGCAGCACGCAACCCTGAACAAAACGGGCGCCCGACAAGGCGCCCGTTTTTTTTACTCCGGTGTCAGCGCTATTCGTCCACGCTGATACCCGATCCTCCCAGTTCGTTGGGAACATCCTTCAGCTTGGGCAATCCATCCTTGATGCGCAGCACGCTCTCCTGATAGTGCACGTGAACGCCTGGCGAGTACGCGAGATCCGGAATGATCGCGGCATACACGTCGACGAGCCCCATGCCCGGGTGTTCAGTAAAGAGATGCCCGCCACACGTCTTGCACCACTTGCGGTAACTCTGCGGTGTCTTGTTGTAGGTGCCGATGTTGTCAGCTCCGCGAGTCACCTGCACCGCCTCGGGTTTCCACAGCGTGAAGGCGTTGACCGGTCCTGCTGACCAATGCCGACACGATTCGCAATGGCAATAACCCATCCCGACCGGCTCGCCACTGACTGTGAGCTCGACTGCGCCGCAAAAACAACTGCCCTTGTAAGACCGTTCACTGTTCATTGCATAACTCCCATCAATGGTTTGCCTTCACCCGTCGATATAGCGCACCGCAGTCGCCGGTGTGCGCCGCACCTGCAATTCGAAAATGTCAGGGCGCGCGTAATGCCCGGTGACGTCGAGCGCTCGCCGCGCTGGCGCCACCTGTGCGACGTCGATGTCCGCATACAAAATGCCGGCCTCCCGGTGCAATGGACCGGCGACGATCCGGCCTTGCGGATTGACCACCACCGAGTCGCCGTCGTTGATCCATTCCTGCGGATCGGGAAACAGTTGCGCACGCGCCGGAAAGTCTTCGGGGATGTCGCTGCCGCGCAGTGCGGTGCCACTGCCGAGCACCCAACAGCGTCCTTCGAGTGCAATGTGACGCATCGTGCTGATCCAGCCATCGCCCGTGTCGTACGTGGGGGCGACGTAGATTTCCACTCCTTGAGCATAGAGTGAATAACGTGCCAGCGGCATGTAGTTTTCCCAGCAGATGAGCGCCCCCACGCGACCGACCGGTGTCTCGACCGTACGCAGGCCGCAGGCATCACCAAAGCCATGCACCATGCGCTCGGGATTCGTTGGCATCAGCTTGCGGTGTCGGTTGAGCACTGCGCCGTTCGCGCCGATAACGACTACGCTGTTATAGAGCGTGCCGCCGCCATTGCACCGGTCGCATTCATTGATGCCGCACACGATCGTCACGGCGTGAGCCCTCGCGGCCTCGCACAAAGGGCTCAGGTCACCGTTCGTGATATCAACGGCGTTGGCCAGCAGCCGCGTGTGCAACTGGCCCATGACAGCCCCGTCCTTTCCCGCCGCCAGCCGCCAGATCCACGACGGGTAACCTGGAATGAACGACTCGGGCAAAACGATCAGCGAAGCTCCCGCCGCCGCAGCTTCGGCGACCGATTGCACGGCCCGGGCGATCGTTGCGCCGCGATCGAGCAGCACGGGCGGGCGCTGAATAATGGCAACCTTGGTCATGGCGTTCACCTTTGGTTCTTGGCTTCGAAGGCTTGAGCGTGCGCGTAGCGAAGTGGCGGGGCTAGTTCAGAATCTGAAGCGTTGTAATTGCGGAGCCCAGGCAATGGACGAAAGCTACGGTCAGTTCTGCACGGTCGCACGCGGTGCCGAAGCACTGTGCGAGCGCTGGACACCTTTGGTTGTGCGCGAGTTGTTGTGCGGCAGCAAGCGCTTCAACGAGCTGCACCGCGGCGTGCCCCGGATGTCCACCAACCTGCTGACACAGCGGCTGCGCCATCTGGAAGACATCGGCGTCGTGCACCGCACGGCCACGGGCAAAGTCTGGGAGTACAGCCTGACCGAGGCGGGCAAGGAGTTGCGCCCGATCATCATGGCGCTGGGTCATTGGGGCGCACGCTGGATCGGCAGCCGCCTGCGCGATGATGAACTCGACGCGGGCTTGCTGATGTGGGACGTGCGCCGGTTCGTGCGCATCGAAACGTTCCCGCCCCGACCGGTGGTCATCCACTTCACGTTCCGCGACGCACGGCCAGGCGAACAAGCGTGGTGGCTCGTGGTTGAAGAGGGTGTAGCCGACCTGTGCCGCGACGACCCTGGCCGCGAACTGACCCTCGTCGTGGACTCAAGCGTGCGCGCATTAACCGAGGTATGGACGGGCGACCGCACGCCGGGGGACGTTCTTCAGTCGCGAGAGCTGCGTGTGGATGGCGCCGTACAAGACGCGAAAAGCCTGTGGCGCTGGCTTGGCACGAGTGCGTTCGCGGGCACCCGGAGTGCGGCAGTGACCCGGTAATTCGCCTGAGTCCCGGGCGCGTTAACTGTCGGGAGTCATACGATGTTGAACGTACTGTTCATCTGCAGCCAGAACCGCCTGCGCAGCCCCACGGCCGAACGGTATTTTGCTGACTGGCCCTGCGTGAAAACCGCGTCGGCGGGTATCAGCAACGATGCGTATGTTCCGGTCAGCCTGGAACTGCTGCAGTGGGCTGAACTGATCGTTGTCATGGAGCCCATTCATCGCAACAAACTGATGGCTCGATTTGGTTCGAAACTGGCGGACAAGCGCGTGGTTTGTTTGGACATACCGGATGCTTATCAGTACATGGAGCCGGCGTTGATCAAGCTATTGGATGAGAGGGTCAGGCAGTATTTGCCTTCCTGAAGTGAGCGGCAAAAGACGCCCCGTCAGCCCTGCGATGCATTCTCTGCAATGGACTAGCCTTGAGTAACATCATGTGGGAGTAAAACGCCATGTCCGTCGCGCTCAGAAATCTGTTTGTCCTGGCCTTGGGCGGCTTTTTTTGCATGGCAGCATTCGGTGAAGGAGAAGCAGATACCGATCACCCACCGGCAATACTCCCGCTGGAATCCGAGGCTCTGCCAAAACTCATTGCCTATCCGCCGCTTGCCGAGCCGTTGGCCCGCGGCGTTGTCATCATCCAGTATCGAACAGAGCACGCCAGGATCATGCCGGTGTTTGGCAAGGCAGCGGGTGAAGTTTCACCTCGTCTCAGCCACCTCCACGTGACGGTCGATGACTGGAAAGGTACGTGGGCGCATACCAGTGACGGCCCGATTATCCTGGTTGGACTGACGCCCGGTGCTCACAAGGTGCTTCTGGAAGTGGCCGACCCGACGCACAAGATCCTCACCGGTACGACAGTGAGTTTTACCGTTCCCGAGAAGAAATCATCGAACGTCTCCCACATGGACGCTGGTGGCTGAAGCGTTCAGCGGGCTTTTCATCGTCTGGTGTTTTTCAGGGGCGGCTATTCAGCTGCCATCTTCGCAAATCACTCACTTGAACTGAGCAACCAGCCAGTCCTTCAAACGCCCGCACGCAGGATCATCCGCCTTCTTCTCATTAATCATCAAATACTGAACCGCCTCTCTGAGCGTCAGCTCTTCCGTCACCGGCCGAACCAGGCGCCCCTGCTGTACCAGATGCCTCACCAGATGATCCCAACCCAAGGCGACACCTTGATTGTCCAGCGCCATTTGCACCAGAAGGCTGTAGTCGTTGCTGCTGAAGTAGTGCGGATTTTCCGAGGCCGGGATCTTCAGGTCATGGGACTGGAAAGCGAACCACACATTCCAGTCGACCTGTTCCGTCAACTGGGAACGGCCATAAGGGTTCAGGTCCAGCAGGACGCTGTTGCGCATGCCCTCCAAAGTCCTCAGTTCTGGATGCGCTTCCAGATAACCAGGCGTGCACACGGGATAGACGACTTCGTGAAACAAGGGGACTCGCAGATAGCCGGGGCGCAGATCACTGGTCTGGGTGATGAAAATGTCCGGAATGATTCCGGGCTCCATCACCAGAAAATGCTGGGTGGTGATGACATTCAGGTCGACATCGGGATTGGCGCTGAAGAAGTCTTTGAGCCTGTGGGATAACCAAAGCGCCGATAGGGCAGGCGAGCAGCAAAGCGTCAGGGTGCGCTTGTCGCTTTTTTCCCGACGGATTCTTTCGGTTGCTTGAAAGATGTTGAGCAAGGACAGCTGCGCAGCATCGAAGAGCGCTGTGCCCGAGGCTGTCAGCCTGACTTCCCTCCCGGTGCGCGTGAACAACTCGGTGCCCAAATAGAGTTCCAGCTCGCGAATCTGACGGCTGATAGCCGCCTGGGTGACGCACAATGCCTCGGCGGCCCGGGTGAAGTTCCGATATTTGGCAGCGGCCACGAAGGATCTCATGGCCTTGAAGGACGGCATTGAGAGCAGGGCCTGATCAGGCTGTGAGCTTTTAGCCATAACAAAAACTACCTGTTTTCTCGAAAAAAAAGTCGGTTCTGCCCATCGGGCTCCGGGTCCACACTCTACCGCACGAAGGGCTGCGGACCATGGGCCAGGCAAAGATCTGAGCAGATGGCGTGCAATAGCCCCAGCTTACCCTGTATCGCGCAGCGGAATGGCTGGCGTCACGGCCCATCGAACCGCCAGCGCGAACACCAGACCAAGGAGTCGAAATGCCGTACCGAACAGCAACGGAAGCGTTCATGCAAGGTGTCCGGGCGCTCATTCCATTAAGTCCCGGTGTCGTTCCTTTCGGCCTGCTGACGGGAGTCATGGCGATCAACATGGGCATGTCGCCCGGCACGACCATGGGCATGACGCTGCTGTTCTACTCGGGTTCCGCGCAGATGGTTGCGCTGCAACTGCTGCATACGGGGGTTGTGCCGCTGGCGATTGTCGTCACTGCGTTGGTCATCAACTTGCGCTTCATCATGTACAGCGCGTCACTGGCGCCTTACATGCACCACTTGCCCAAGCGCTGGACGTGGCCTTTGTCCTACATGCTTTCTGACCAGTCCTACGCGCTGTGCAGTCTCAAACTGTCTTCAGGCGAGCTGGGGGCATTCGCACATCACTACTATGCAGGCACCGCCGTGGCCATGTGGTTGTCCTGGCAATTGTCGGTATTGGCGGGCGTCTACCTGGGCGCAAGCATCCCCGAAACCTGGTCGTTGAGCTTTGCCATACCGCTTTCCTTTCTGGCGCTTCTGGTGCCCGGCATACGTAACGCGGCGAGCCTGGGGGCCGCGGTGGTCGGAGGGATGCTCGCGGTGTTGGCGATCAACATGCCCTACAACCTTGGGTTGGTCACCGCTTCCATCGGCGGGGTCATGGCGGGATTGTTGATCGAGACGGTTCGCAAGCGCCCATTGAGCGAGGCACGAATCCATGACGTGGAGAGGGAGACACCATGAATGATTTAGCCTTGTGGGGGATGTTCCTGGCGGTCGGCCTGGGAACCTTCGCCATGCGCCTTTCCTTTGTCGAACTGTATGGCCGGCTGCGCATCCCGGCATTGCTGAGTCGGGCCTTGCTTTACGTACCGGCGAGTGTGCTGGCGGCCCTTGTGCTGCCCGCGGTGGTGTACCCCAACGGGCAGAATGAGTTCGTGTTGAACAACCCGCAGATACCCGCCGCCATTATCGCGGCCTGGGTCGCCTGGCAAACTCGCAATACAGTCCTGACACTGGCGGTCGGGATGGGAGGGGTGTGGTTATTCAAGTTTATCGGGCTGTAGCGCTCCTGGACGAAACGCAACACCCGAAGGTTCAGTCAGTTTTCAGGACCATTTTCACGTCGCGTTTCGCCTGGTTGCGCCAGACGCTCACGGTCGCTTTGTAGCCGACGCGCATGCGCGATGAGATGTCAGCGACGTCTTGGGCACTGGCGACTTCCTGGCCGCCGATTTCGACAATGACATCCAATGGCTTGATGCCGGCTTTGTCCGCCGCGCTGCCTTTGACCGTGTCGATCACCCAGGCACCCTGTGCCGACGGCAAGCCCGCAGCCTTGGCATAAGAAGAATTCACCTCGCCGAGGTTCATGCCTTGCAGGTTGGAGGAGGGCGCAGTGTTTTGCGCCGCCGATGTGCTCACCGGTAACATCGAAACGGGCGTACCTCCGGGCCCGACCACCACGGGCAGAGTCTGAAACGCCTGGTAACGCCAGACCTTGAGGTTGACCGTGGAGCCTATGGGCGCCTTGGCCAACTGCAAACGGAACTCTACGGAGTCGGCGACAGGCTGCTCATTGACCGCCACGATTAAATCATTAGTCAGTATTCCGCCCTGCTGCGCCGGGCTGCCGGCGCCAACGTTGTAGACCACTACGCCGCTGGTCGGCATGGAATACAGCGACGCTTTCTGTGCGTCGACGGTTTCCATGGCGATACCGATTTTGCCCCCCGGGAAATTGGCCGTTTTGCAGCCTTTCTCCTGCCAGGCCGGGCTGGCCGCAACTTTACGGGCCTCCGCAAGCTGTTTGACCAGCGCATTGGTGCTGGTCATATAGCCCGCCGCTTCGATGAGGGACATTTCAATGTACTCGCAGCTACGCGAGCGATAGCGGTCGGGCGTCTCGCGGTCGATGAGGCGCTGCATGTTAGCGTTTTGATCTGCCGCTAATGGAGCCTGCGTAGTACCGGCAGGCACGTCGTCGTATCCTCCCGATGCCTGCACGGCAGCGCCGTACATATAGTAAAACGGGTCCAGTTGATCAACGATGCAACCGCTCAGTGATGACATCATCGCCGTCACGCCCAAGATTCGTCCCACGTTCTTAAGGCGTGTGTCCATTGTCTTTTCCCCAGAGATTCTTACGGCAAGTGCCAGAAATTCAGCGTTGTCGCGGCAAAGTAAACCAAGCTGATAGCACAGCGCTACCGTGTTTTTTTGACGCCAGGGCTGCGGACGCTCGACATCGGGTCGCGCCTTTTGGCGGGCCTATACTTCAAACGTCAGCACACTCGATGCGACCTACGTCGAGTGGTCGTTCACGAGAGGAGAAGATCATGGCGCGTAAATACATCGACTGCCGCGAGTTTCCAAGCGATACCAAATGCTCGGTCGCGCTCTGCGCAGACTCTGAAAACGAACTGCTCGAGGCTGCCGCACAGCATGCGGTGAGTGTTCACAAACACACCGACTCACCGGAACTGCGTGCTCAACTGAAAACGATGTTTCACGACGGCACCCCTCCCGTTGAAGCACCGCGCTCGGTTTAGCATAAAAAGGGACAGGCTGCGATTAGATGAGAATTGTCGTCTGTCCCGTTTTTCTATGGGCGCCCTCAAAGGTCCCGGGGGATTAAAAGGTACTACCCGGTAACGGGCCGGCGGGGCGGAAAAATACTACTGCTTCTGATCTTCCACCTCCTTCCAACTGTCGTCTGGATCAAACCGTTTCATCGACTGCGCCAGCTTGTAACCGTCAGGTCCCAAGTCTTTCTCGAACACTTGGCCTTCATGACTGATCATGAAACTCATCACCCCGGTGTCTTTATATTTCGTCGGCCAGGCGATCAGGGCAAAACCGCGACTCATCTTGTCACCGATAAGGTAGCTGTAGGCGCCACCCGGTGCCGAAGGGCCCTGGCCTTCAAGGATGCGAAAGTGATAACCGTGCCAGTCTTCGTCGGCAATGCGTTGGCCGAACAAGGGGCCCAGAGGGCTGATCTGACCGCTGTCGTCGTCCTGCCAATAGAGCCCGTCGTGCTTGCCGGCGGTGCTGAAAAACTTCTGCGCATACTCAAGGGCGCCGTCACCGTCACGGTCCTCTGATGCGTAGTCCATCTGGGCGTCGTGGTACGTCAGCGCCGATTGCAACGCGGCCAGTTCGTTGCGGCCAATACGACGGACACGGATTTCTGCGCTGCCGGCCTTAATGTCAAAGCGCCAACCTTTCTCCACTTTTGTCATGGGGATCGGCAATGTCCAGTGGTCATTGCCCACCGACAGGATCGCCTTGCGGTCGCTGGCTTTTTCAATGGCATGCTGCTCGTGGTATTGCTTGATGAACGCATCCACATCACTGCGTTCCACGCCTTCACGCGGGATGAAACTGCGCCATTCACTGCCCAGCAACTCTGTCAGGCGTGCCTGATCGGCGTGTTCCGTACCCAATGCGTCGACGAACGCTTGAGCGGCTTTTTCTGGCGTGGGAAATACCTGCTGTGCCGTGACAACGCACGACCATGCCAAGCCGGCAGCGATCACCAAGGCATGAGCGGGCAGGCCCATGAGCGTATTCATTCGAGGATAGTGTTTCAACGACGGCCCCCCCCCCTTTGACGCGCAGGCGGACTGGATGGCCGGCTGACCTGATGGCCAGCTGATCGCGCCGCACTGGGACGTTGCGCGGATGCCTGACTGGCCCGCCCACGATTGACCTGCGCGCTGGTTTGGGACGGTGCGCGGGCGCCGGCGAATGCGTTGTTGCGGGCGCCGCCCTGACTGGCGGCGGGTCGTTGTGGCGCCCGTTGTGGCGCCGTTTGGCGCGTCTGGGCACGCTGATTGGCGTCGGCGGTCTGTCTTCTGGGCTGCTGACTCTCGCGAGTGTTTCGGGCTGTACCTTGGCCCCTGTCAGCTGCCTTCGGTCTGTCTGCGCCTTGGCTCCTGTCAGCCACCTTCGGTCTGTCTGTACCGGCTTGCTTGCGATTGAGGCCCGCAGTCTGGGCGGCACTCGCTCGATCACGGGCTTCGCGGTTACTGGTCGCAGGTCGCTCGATACCGTGCCTGTCCATCGAGCTTCGGGCTTTTTCACGGGCCTGGGCGCGCTGGGCATTGTCCCCGCGATAGGCATCACGCTGGTTGGCACCATCCAGTTGGCGACCGTACTGTTGGCGGCTCCTGTTGTCGCGATAGGGCACGCCATCGCGATGAATGGAGTTGTGCTGCCAATTGTTATTGGTGATCTGGTTATTGCGGTTGATGTTGTTGTAGCGGTCGATGTCGATGTCGACATCGTTATTGCCCCAGTCACATTCACCCCACAAAGAGGCGACGATCGCGACGCCGGTCCCAAACGCCAGCCCGGCCATCAATGCCGAACCGGGGTAATAGGCGGGCGGCGGAGGGTAGTAAACAGGAGGTGAAGTCGGGTAGGCCCAAGTGCCATAGGTTGTTGTCGGGTTGTAGGTGGGGACGTACACCACCTGCGGATCGGAGGGCTCAATGATAATGGTGGTGTTGTTGGCAGGGAGCTGAGCCGGCGCTGGCGCTGAGGGGGCTGGTGCGGGTGCGGGTGGCGCCGCGGCCTGAACCGTCACATTCTGATACTGGTTGCTCTGCAGGTTGCCGGCTGCTTGCGCCTGATGACGCAAGCGTTGCACACCCTCCATGACATCGTCGGGCTGCGCCAGGAATGCATCACCCAGGCGCTGTACCCAAACGGGATCCTGTCCCAGCGTTGCAAGGACCTGCGGAAAAGCCACCAACGCCTGCACGCTCGGATCCCACGGCTGGCTAGCCACTTGTTTGACCGCATCATCACCCTTGGCATCGGGGTGCGCCTTGGACCAGGTCACCGCCTCGGTGACTTCCCCAGGATAAGTTGTGGCCATCAGCACCTGAGCCAGCAACGGGTCCGGGTAAAGCGCAATGGGCGCCAACATTTGATCCAACTGCTCTTCGGTAAACACCGCGTCTTTGACCGCCGCCGCGACGGGCGCCGGCTCGGCTGCATTTGCGGCCGCCTCCACTGGCTGCGCGAGAAGGGCAGGGCTGCTCAGAAACAGTACGGCTGACATCGCGAAAAACAACGGAATGCTCATCGCGCGGCCTCCATGTGGCCAGGCAGGTTTGAAACGACAGGATCAATGTCGGGAAGGTGAAAGCGGGTAGCCTCAATGCCTCAGGCTAAGGGTAGTAGCTAAGATATTTTTCGCCATGAGTTTTGTGTGGTGGTTTTTGGGTTGCAGACTTGTGTGACTGACTGTGTTTTGCGCCCGCACGAAAAAGCCCGGCTGATCAGGCCGGGCTTTTTCGGTATTGCGTTGACGCGATTTGTTTATACAGCGCGGTTTTCGATCAGGCGATCCGAGCCACCTTCGGCAACACGGTTTTCGATCAGGCGGTCGGAGCCACCTTCAGCAACGCGGTTTTCGATCAGACGATCCGAGCCACCTTCAGCAACGCGGTTTTCGATCAGGCGATCCGAGCCACCTTCGGCAACGCGGTTTTCGATCAGGCGGTCGGAGCCACCTTCAGCAACACGATTCTCGATCAAACGATCCGAACCACCTTCGGCCACACGATTCTCGATCAAACGATCCGAACCACCTTCAGCCACACGACTTTCAATCAGACGATCCGAGCCGCCTTCAGCGACAACCGGGTGAGTCGAGGTAGCGGCGAAAGCGTTAACTGCAAATACCGAGAAAGCGATGCTGAGAATGGTTTGGCGTTTCATGATCGTGTGCTCCGGGGTGTTGTTGGTTGGTATGGAGCAGATGTTACGCCGCGGATTTTTTAAGAGAACTTCATTGAAGTGATGGTGACCATTGACGGCATTGATAGGGCGAGCGGCATGTCTCTGGTGAGTGTGATGATGGGGTGCAGCCCCGGCAGCCGGAACGTGGCAGCGCATTGATTACATTGCGTATCAAAGGCGAGCAGGCCAAGTGTGACGATTCGGGATTTGGGCATACTTAGCGGTTTGTACCGTATGAAAGGCTTCACATATTTTTTTGTGAAATGGCTTCGCTCAGCGGGCTCGTAAATGGATCCCTTCGCCTCAAGGCACAGATTGAAACCGTAGAAAAACGGGTGCTTGTGGGCAGTCATCTCTGTCAGCTGCACAAACTGTAGGAGCGAGCTTGCTCGCGATGGACCAAAGAACCCCGCGTTACTCCAGGAACCCCGCGGCTACGTTCAAGACCATCGCGAGCAAGCCCCGGCAACTGAGTCGGCCTGTGCGCGGGATGGGTAGTGCTAGTCATGGGGACTATGCTGTTGCTGGACCAGTTCACGGTTGAATAGACTGTCTTCTTTGGCGTCTAGCGAGAAGCGCAATGTCTACTTCGTGAATGTTTTTTGCCCCGAGGAATATCTGACCTGTCGTATGGCCGCCCTCAGGTACCACTATGAACCGCCGCCACGTTATCAGCTGATTAGAAAGATGGAGCTTCTGTGATCTCAGGATATCGCACCCGCATTTACCGTTTCATCGGTGCACTGTTATTACTACTCGTTGCTTTGGTGTTGGCTCTGGAACTATATGACGCTCTGACCACTTGGCAATTAGACGCATTGACAGGGCCTCGTCGAAACACGATTAACGAACACCTTGTATTCGACGAACAACCAGAGCGCTTTGTTTTGTATCTGCTGCAAAAAGTCATGTTTTTCATTTTAACCGTCGTAGTAGGGCTCGTTATGCTATGGGAGGCTCTGTCGGGGCGACGGGCGTACGAGAACCGGCAATAACGGCAGTTTGCTCACCGTTTGCGGTCCGAGCCTTTTTGGATGTCTGATACTGCTCGTGCGTCTACATTTTGATTTTGATGAGAAATAAATCTGTCTCCTTTTCAGTTGAAAGCGCTGTTTGGTCAACATTGCCTATCGACCCCAATCGCACATAAAAAGAGAGCTAGCGTGGTCACATTCAACTTTTTCTTGAACAGCGTAGGTTTGGATTTATCAAGGGTCCGACTGGTTCGGCATCAAGATCAGCGCGCTTCGCGCGGTAGGACACCTTACGACCTCTGGGTAGCGGGTGATGGGCGATTTGACGAATACCAATCCATCCAGGCAAGAGATGTCTTCAGCAATGCTGACTGGGTGGCAGCGTTTGTCGCTACCCCGCTTAACGAAACGCTGTTCGCGGGTATTTACCGGGTTGTCGGTCAATCCACCGTCCCTTTGGGAACGAAGGACCCAGTGACTGGCGAAGATGTCAGCGGATTGCACCTGTATGACCTGCAACCCGATGACAGTCTTTGCGATTACGCAGGGCGACTGGTGATTGAATGGGGACCTGGATTGCGCAGTTGGGTGCAGCGAGCGGATAACCAGGATAAAAAAGTGTTGGAAATGCGCCGAGTCGCGATTGAGCCGCCATTCCCGGGATTTGGCTCGTTTCGGTGGCCTATTCGAGAACTGAGTTCGATCCCAACCTCTTGGCGCACAGCGCTGTCAGTGGTTCGGGGTGTGTATGCTTTGACGTGTCTTAAAACTGGCCGACTTTACGTGGGTTCTGCTTACGGCGCGGACGGTTTCTGGGCGCGGTGGCAGGAATATTTTGCGACCGGCCATGGCGGAAATATTGGGCTGAAGGCGCTGGAAGAACACGATTTTCAAGTCGCAATACTTGAGGTGTCTTCATCCGCTGCGGGAGAGACGGAGATCATCGCCAGAGAAGGGGAGTGGAAGGAAAAGCTACTGACGCGGCGGTTTGGACTCAATATCAATTAGCAGCCCGGCGATTGAATTGACCTTGCAGCATCGAGGTCAGGGCTTATTCGCGTTATACCTCACTGAAGCACGGAGCCTGACGAGATGCCCGTTTTTTTAGTCACCTGTGTAAACGATGGGCGAGCATATTCATCAAGCACCCGATGGGCAAGCAGTTTGGAGAGATCAGATAGCATGCACCTTGTCAGAACCATTCTTGATGCGGAAGGCGATGTCCCCTAACACCTACGTGATCGCCCGTAGACTGAGATTGTTATGCATGGTTTACATTTGGTTACGCTATTTTCTGGAGGCGTATGAGGGAGTCGAAGCGAGTGATTAAGTTTCGGGCTGAGATGATTAATACACTTCCTAAATTTCCCAATAGTCGGGAGACAAAGGAGGCTCTTGAATATATGCCTTTAGCCACACTTTTGATTCATTATCTCAATTGGGCTAGTCGATATGTGTCGGTGCGGGCAAGAAAAGTTATAATTGAACCTGTAGTCACAGCTGATCACCGTTGGAAACTACTTAATAAGCAAATAAAGCATTTTCTTGAAAAAGTAAGCAGAGGTGAAAATCTAGCGCCAAATATGTCCCTTCAACCTCACTCCAAAGGTTATAGTCCAGCCACATCGGCGCAGGTGAAAGGCGTGGATCGCTGGGCTGACAAAGATTTTTTGCTGAATACTATGGGGTTCTATCATTTTCACTTGGGTACAGTCCTTGAAGAAAAAGGGTATGCCAACAGGACGAATGATGTTTTGTTTGCCCGTATTACACGTGAAGAATTCATTGTAGTCGGAATATTTGATCATTCTGTTTTCGATATCGCTGGGGAACTGATGAGTGAAGAGAGAAAACGATTGTGGGACATCTTTGATATGCACACCTGCCGAAGTGTTCAGTCTGGATCCGTCGTGGTCTCATCATTGATCGCCACTTCTGGACACCCTGTTCATGTGGTCTTCACCGCTTCAAAATATGCTCGCGTAATTCGTGAGTTGGATTCTAATCTTGATAATCCAGTTTTTTTGAAAGGTCTGTACGATGGCGTGCATAAAGATGTGCCTCGGAATGCGAAACTAGAATGGACTTTAGATTATTCAGATCTGTGTATTTATGAAAAAAAACACCGTCATCGTTTTTTGCTGTATCGCGGTTTCAACTGAAGTTTGTTCAGCCCCAAAGAACAAGGTTGTGAAATTGAAGTGGCTGTAGTGTTGAAGAATTTTTATTAAAAATAGGGGTGGGGCAGACCACCATTATCCTAAATGTGGTCTGACCCCGTTTTCCGTTTTTCAAATTGTAAGCAAGGAAGGGGGTAAGGATGAAGTCGAAGTCTATTGGGTTTTTTTATCATACGGAACCTGATACAAGCGATGATGCAATACCGTCGTTGAATGTAAAGCGAGTAATTTTTTTGTGCGTGGTTTGTGTTGCTCTTATCGTGGGGCTCTATGCATGTGCGCTGATAATTTCGACTTGGCCAATTGATGAGCTCTCCATCGCCAAGTCAGGTACTTTTGGAGATAGCTTTGGAGCACTTAATGCGTTGTTTACAGGTCTTGGGTTTGCCGGGTTACTTATAACAATTTTTTTGCAGCGAGAAGATCTCAGACTTACAAGGTCGGAGCTTTCAGAGACTAGAAAAGAAATTAAGCAGCAAAGTGTAACATTTCAACAGCAGCAATTTGAAGACTCTTTTTATCGAGTTCTTGCGCTGTATAAAGAAAACCTTATAAGTCTTTCAATAAAAAAGGATGATCGATCGGAAGTCAGGCTCTGCGGTGTTGATGCGTTGAGTTACTTGATTTCTAAGTTTGAAGTTGCATGGGCAAAACATAAGATTGTCAGCTTTCCAGAAGGCGAAGAAGAAAAAGACGAATATATTTATATATTGTACACAACATGCCGATCGGTTTTTGTTAGGCAAACTAGATATATCGAGACTTTGAACGCATTGTTAGTAATGATTGATGAGGAGTGCTTCCTTCCTGAGAAGCGTGAGTATTATTGGCGAATAGTCGCTTCGCAGCTCACTGTCTATGAAATGAAGTATTTGTTTTATCAAGCTCTTCTTATGCCTGATTATAAGCCCTTGCGAGCAGCGCTAATGTCGTCTAATACTTTTCAGCATAGATTTTTTCTAACAGGGATTTCTGAGGGGCATAGGAGAAGTTTTGAGGATTTATGGGGTGTGTCGATAATAAGGGGGCAAGGGAGTTACGGGCATCCTCTTGCTACTGGTCGTTTTAAATCCGCACACAAAAGAATTACGAAGCGAGCAGCACTTCAGCGGCTTCTAGATAGAAAAATGAAAAATTATCTACCAAGGTAATATACTTGAGGCGTAATCGATTTTATTGTGGTTTTTCATAATGGTATACCTAGTTCCTTGGGTTGCTAAGTATAAAATTATATATTCCCTAGAGAGATAAGGATGAATCGTTTTTTTTCTGAAGGTTCGGTAAATTGGAGGTCGCTCCAAGAACTTCCTAATAAATTATTTGTGTGTGGTTTTTGTGATTTAAATGTCTCCTCGGTTCGAGGATACAAGCTTGGGCGTCATAATGATGGAAGCGGGGAACAGACAGGAGGAATCTATATCTGTCCAAACTGCGGAGGGCCGAGCTTTATGAGCCCAAACGGGGCGCGCTACCCTACTCCACCATTAGGAAACTCTGTTCAGCACGTACCTGATGGACTATATGCATTGTATGAAGAGGCCCGGCGAGCCTCTAGTCAAAATTGTTTTACTGCAGCAGTTCTTCTCTGTCGCAAGATGCTAATGAATATAGCGGTCCAGCAGGGGGCTCAGGAGGGATTAAAGTTCATCGAATATGTAAGTTTTTTATCGGAGCAAGGCTTCGTGCCTCCCAATGGTACACATTGGGTCGATCATATACGAAGAAAGGGGAATGAGGCCACTCATGAGATTGCCGTAATGGCAGAGCAAGACGCACGTGACCTTATTTTATTTATTGAAATGTTACTTAGGTTTATTTACGAGTTTCCAAGCATGATTCCCGTAGCCCCTTGAACACTTGCCGATATTGGCAGGCCCGAATTGCCGCGAAGGGCTGCGCTCCGTCAGTACCTTGATTTAGATGTGTCTGAAAATTTGAAAGTGATATATCGTAGATCTAAAAATGTCATAAAAAATAAGGATGAAAAATGTCAGGCGCAATAAATTGGGAATGTCCTTACTGTGGAAGTAAGTCAACTATTCGCGAAGATCAAGACTTTTTGGGGAATCGATTTGAATTCAATCTTGGAAACCGTCACGCCTACCAAGCAGTCAAATCTCTCGTCATTGTTTGCCCGAACGCTGAGTGTCGTGAATATACATTTAGAGTCTCAATTTGTGATCACAGAAAATCAGCTGCAGGTCTGTGGAGTGACTTGCCGGAAAAGAAATTTTGGCGGCTTTGCCCACAATCAAAAGCAAAGGTGTTTCCAAACTATATTCCAGAGTTGATTCGACAAGACTATGAGGAAGCATGCCTTATTGTAGATTTATCTCCCAAAGCCTCTGCTACTCTTTCGCGCCGTTGCCTTCAAGGTATGATAAGAGATTTCTGGAGTGTCGCTGGCAAAAATTTATTCGATGAAATCGATAAAGTCAAAGATAAGGTTGATCCTGATACGTGGGATGCTATGGATTCATTAAGGAAGCTTGGAAATATTGGCGCCCATATGGAAAAGGATATTAGCCTAATAGTTGATGTCGATCTGGATGAGGCAGAGCTGCTTATTTCCTTAATCGAGACGTTGTTTACCGAATGGTATGTTCATCGTTATGAAAGATTGCAGCGAATGGCCAAAATCAAAGCGGTGGCCGCCCAAAAAGAAGCCGAGCGGAAAGGGGAATGATGTGATTGCATTATTTCTGCTTGCACCTATGGGGTATTTCGTAGATTTATATGCACCTATTTTCCCGAAGGAAATAATTTCAATTTAAAGTTCGCTTTTTGTCGAAAGCGGACCTTTTTTATCGTGCGACAGAAACCGGGCGCCTTCAGCGCCCGTTTTTATTCACTCCTTCGTCTGCGCCCGCAATCGCCGACCGATCACATCCATCAAGTCACAACCATCGCGCAATGGAATGGCCAGGAGTTTGGAGAAGTCCGACAACACCACCGTGTCGCAACCAATCTCGGCGCGAAAGGCAATGTTCTCCAGCACCTGAGTAACTGCGCGAATTCGGTAGTCAGCGGCGGCTTGTAATACGTCGAGTGGGGCTTGGGTGTCGATGAGCAGGGAGGCCGGAACCAAGTCGATTCCGGTGAGGGGCATGTATCTTTCCATAGATGAAACCTCATTCAGTTTGTTGAGACCGCCAACAGATCGTCGCCAAACGAATAGGGTGGCAGTTGCGCGCAGGTTGGCGAACCGGGAATGAGTAACCGGCAGACCCGAAGGTCTCCCGCGCGCAACTGCCATAGTACAGCTGTTTTGCGGCTGCGACGACGCCTGCAAATGAGCAGACGGCCCTCGCACTCATAACTCGGGTCGCCAAACCCGAATCGCCATTTTGGGCGACGTGTCGGACTATAGGCTTCATCAGGACTGCGGGGAAGGTGACGCATTCCGAGGTTTTTGTAGGAAATTTTAAGGTGGTCCTAGGACCGTTATGCCCCTTCCGCGAGCGACGGTTATCGGCCAAATTCGGACGCTAAAGCGACGGGAGTTCCAAGGCCTCTGTCGCTCTGAGGAGGCAGCATCAACTAAACGGCTTTGTAGGTTTGCAGCACCACATGGTTTTCCAAGGCGTCACCGAAGGCTCGCATTAGCCCAATAGAGTCGTTGGTGATCTCGTCCAGATCGGCGAGTGCCACTAAGGTATTTTCACCGTGGGCAATGGCATTCCTTCGTTTAAGGAGAACAACATCTATGAACGTACCTTTGTCTGCAAAAGGCTCTGGAGGGACTCCACACACTAAGCAGATATCTGTAAATACCTCAAAGTTAAGGTTCGCTTTTGTATTGATTAAGTCCTCGTTCACCCGGCCGAAGCGATGATCCGCGGAGTTCAAAATCTCATCAACTAAGGCACTCCGGTCTGCGATGCTAGCTTTCGACGTGGAGAGGGCGGCCAATCTCGGCAGAAAGTAGTTTCGGAAGAACTGCCTATTAAGTTCACCGTATTGGAATTTTCTCAACGCCACATGCTCCAGGTACTTCTTTGCAGAAAACCTGACGTAGCCTTCCCAGTGAGCATAACAAATGGCAACTAGGGCTCGTAACAGTACCCTACGCAAGCCTTCGTCACCTCGCCTGATTGCCGTCTTTAGGTCGGAGATTTCTTTGATACGCCAGTTGCGGTCTTCTGTTATTTGCTCGGAGAAGTTCGCCTCGGTATAAGGTTTGCTCATGGACGGAACCATGCCTCTCCGAATGGAACTGTACGCTGAATACGGACTGTGCCGCGGAGGCCGAGTGACGTGAAGGTCGCGGTCTCCGGCTGTACCCAGAAGCTTTCCATTCTCTCTCTAACGAAACTTCGGGACGCGACAGGTCCGAGAGCAAGGATCCCGTGAAGATTTTTAGCCACGCCTACGGCTATCCCCTCTAGACCGACAAGGCCTACTTTTCCGCCATGTGCACCATTTTGAAAGCGTCTA
This sequence comes from Pseudomonas sp. BF-R-01, assembly GCF_019946615.1. Classification (NCBI taxonomy): domain Bacteria; kingdom Pseudomonadati; phylum Pseudomonadota; class Gammaproteobacteria; order Pseudomonadales; family Pseudomonadaceae; genus Pseudomonas; species Pseudomonas sp. BF-R-01. Next base: position 1,145 of record NZ_JAGYFX010000053.1, on the reverse strand, counting down.
AGCGCGTTATTTCCAGCAACCTCGTTAAGGAGCTGGAACGTTTGATTGATCAGCAATGCTGCGCCGGCGGGATCTCCGTTTTGCGATAGGGTGACGATTCCCTCGTCGATATACTCCTCGACGTCAAGGCGGCCATCGTACGGCACGTGGGTATGGACTAAGAACCGCACGGCCATCTCCATATGTCTTTGCTTTTCAGCCTGTTCATCGCTGACAGACACCACATTCCTAAAGACGTCTTGGTCCGCCGAAGCCTTCACAGACCGAAAGTAGTCACGGTTGATCATCAGCATTATGCAGTTCCGAAGTTCCTGAGCGTTTGCTTGGGTGCCTCCCGCATTTAGCCGCTGGAACAAGTCGTACTTGGTCTGGTCATCGCTAGGGCGTTTCAATATCTCGACGCCGAGTCGAGCCCGGCGAATGGCCAACTGTTGCGTTTTGTCGAGAGGCCTCTGGTCTATTGCTGGAAGATCAACGAGGTCTGAAGACTCCCAGACTACGTTATGTAGCGAAGGCAAATACTTAGTGGCTTCTAAGACCGACGGCGCGAGCAACCCATCGTCTGGGTGGCGTAAGCGCCCCATGAATTCAAGGATAGACGACATCCGCTGGAGGCCGTCGATTAGCTCCCAAGCCCCATCGTCCCGCTCAAAAACGAAAATCGATGGTAACGGGATTCCAAGCAACAACGATTCAATCAGTTTTGACTTCTGACCAATGTCCCACCGGAAAAGGCGCTGAAACTCTGGGTCAATGATGATTTCTTTGTTGTCATACATGCCGACGATTTCGCCAATCGACATTTGGTATGCGTCAGTCCGGACTTGGCGCTGAGCGTTTAGAATCTCTTCAGTAAGCATCTTTAATTCCATCTAATAAGCTGTATCAGGAGACTATCATCTCGGAGCGAATGAGAAAATGTCGGGGCAAAATTGGGGCAAAAACTATCGCTAATCAAGGCCAAGTAATGCCCACGTGATGATGCCCGCGGGGTTGTCGTGACTGCTAGGGCCCGCGCGCTGCGGCGCTCGCAGTGTTTACCCAAAGATACCTGTGCATAATCGGCGTGTAGTAAACCTGAAGCACCACAGAATATGCCGCTCCTGGCCGATAGCAAACATTACTAATGCAATCCAAATCTGCGA
>NZ_JAGYFX010000052.1:0-46250 GCF_019946615.1 Pseudomonas sp. BF-R-01 | reverse complement strand
CACGCCCCCTCGAGAGGCCGAGCGCAGGTTCTGCGCAGTGGGCAACCCGGCATGGATGCCGGGTTAGCCGCCCCCGGCCATGGATGGCCGATGGCGGCGGGCCCACGGAGCAGGACCGGAGCGAGGGTATGCCGAGCCTAGGCGAGGCACCGAACGAAAGGGGCAAGAGCGCTTGGTTACTTGGCGCTTCTCCAAGTGACTCGCCGTAAGGGCGAAACCAATAGCCGCCGCTACCAAAGAAACGGATATGTACACAATCAAAACGAGCAAACGCAAGACCTCAAGACCGCTTCGCCGGCAAACCAGCGCCTACAAGGTCAGGCTCAGGATTCAACTGCTCCCACAACTCCGCCGCACCGGGAAATTCCGTGCCGTCTTCGGCACTCATATCATCCGGATCATAACGGCTCAAACACCCCTCCCCCAATGTCGCGGGAGCCTTGGAAGTAGCTTTGTCCAGTGGATCAGCCATGGTCATGTCCTCAGTGCAGAAACGGCGAAGGGCCTGGAACGATTGAACGCCCAGGCCCTTCGAATTTCAACCGCGTCGTGTGGCGGTCAGAACACTACAGTCTTATTACCGTGCACCAGCACCCGATCTTCCAAGTGATAACGCAGACCGCGAGCCAACACCATTTTCTCGACATCGCGACCGAAACGCACCATGTCTTCGATGCTGTCACTGTGGCTGACGCGCACAACGTCTTGCTCGATGATCGGGCCCGCGTCCAGCTCTTCGGTCACGTAGTGGCACGTCGCACCGATCAACTTCACCCCACGCATGGAAGCCTGGTGATACGGCTTCGCGCCGACGAACGACGGCAGGAAGCTGTGGTGAATGTTGATGACCTTGTGCGCATACTCGCTGCACAACTCGGGCGGCAGGATTTGCATGTAGCGGGCAAGTACCACCACTTCGGCATCGTGCTGTTTGACCAGACGCGAGACTTCGGCAAACGCCGGCTCTTTATCCTGCGGATTGACCGGTACGTGGTAGTAAGGAATGCCGTGCCACTCAACCATGCTGCGCAAATCATCATGGTTGGAAATCACACAGGAGATTTCGCAATCCAGTTCATCGCTGTGCCAGCGGTGCAGCAAGTCGGCCAGGCAATGAGATTCACGGCTTGCCATCAACACCACGCGCTTCTTCTGCGCGGTATCGGTAATGCGCCAGTTCATCGAGAACTCTTCGGCAATCGGCGCGAACGCCTCGCGGAAAGCCTCGATACCGAAAGGCAGCGAGTCGGCACGAATTTCGTGACGCATGAAAAACCAGCCACTGAGATTGTCCGAGTGGTGGCTCGCTTCAGTGATCCAGCCGTTATGTGACGCCAGAAAGTTACTGACTTTAGCAACGATGCCGACGCGGTCCGGGCAAGCAATCACCAGCCGAAAAGTGCGCATGAGGGGGAAACTCCAGAACTTCGCAAAGGCCGCCATTCTAGCGATTGCGCAAAAAAACTGCAGTATAGATGACACCTCGCGTTGCACGAAGGCCACTGGCACAAGCGTTGAGGGCTGTCGGTTACCTGCGCGATGGTGATCCTGTCAGCATTCTTCAAGCATTCAATTGTGAATATCTGTGATACCTGCGTCACACTATTTAACTGTACATCCAATTTGCGCCCTATTCATCGCAACTAATTTAAATAAACCCCGGTTAAATGTTTACTTGATGAAACACCCTGACTATTATTGCCGCACTGTCCCCTGCCATCCAGCGCACAACATAAGGTAGTCCCCATGTCCTTGATCAACGAATATCGTGCCACCGAAGAAGCTATCAAAGAGCTGCAAGCCCGTTTGAAGAACCTGTCCCAAGACGACAAACTGCAAACCGAGCTGGAATTCGAAGGCAAACTGCGCACCCTGATGGGCGAATACTCCAAGTCCCTGCGTGACATCATTGCGCTGTTGGATCCAGAATCCAAAACCAAAGCACCACGCGGTGGCGCAGTAAAAACTACTGGCACCAAGCGTGCTCGCAAAGTTAAACAATACAAAAACCCGCACAACGGCGAAGTCATCGAAACCAAAGGTGGCAACCACAAAACTCTGAAAGAGTGGAAAGCCAAGTGGGGCGGCGACGTGGTTGAAGGCTGGGCTACCCTGCTGGGCTAAGCCGCAAAGCTTGTCGCAGACCCATCCGCGACAAAAAAGAACGCCAGCAATCGCTGGCGTTTTTTTATGCCCGAGATTCAGGCCCGTGCATTTTCATTTTCAAAGATTCAAACGTTTGCGCAATACCTGGACATAATTGTTCCACTCATTGAGCACCTCTTGCTGGAATGGCGTCGCAGTAATGTTCAATTGGGCTGCGGCTTCTACAAATGCTTCCAGGGTATTGGGCGCCCCGCACTCGGGCGCTGACAAACGTTGCTGACAGAATACTCGCCAGCGTTCTTGCTCTTCGAAACTCAACGTTTCGGGAAAGTTACGTGCGCGATATCGAAACAATAATTCAGGCAAACGTTCATCATCGAAAGGCCATTGCTCTTGCGCTAATTGCGCCGGGTCAGCCGCCCGGACTTGCTCACAAAGACGCCGGTCCCGATCACCGATAAAACCATCGTATAACTGTTGTTCAGGGTCTTGGCTCTGAGCGAAATCCTCTCGGGCATAAATGGCCTGAACTTTATCTCGCCAAATTGTTTGTGCGGCACTTAGCCGCAGCGTGCGCTCCTGATAAAGCGCCATATCCAGCCCCAGTCGTTGCTGATCATCGGGACGAAGCACCGGCAACGGCGCCACCACCGGGCATTTGTTGATGTGGATGAGTTTGAGCGGCACCGGCAGTTCGCCTTCGGCCAGTTCATCACGACGGGTATACAAACGCTGGCGCAAGGTCTCGGCATCCAGGTCGAGCAATCCTTGGGGATCCAGGTGCAGGTCACAAACAATCAACGCGTTCTTGTTGCGCGGATGCCAGGCCAGCGGCAACACCACGCCGACATAACTGCGTGCCGCCGAAAAACGCCCGGAAATATGCACCATCGGCTGCAACAGCCGAATCTGATCCATCACCTTTTGTTTGCTGCGCAACTGAAACAGCCAGTCGTAGAGCTTCGGCTGTTTTTCCCGGATCAGCCGTGCCAGTGCGATGGTCGCGCGAACGTCCGACAGCGCTTCGTGAGCATTGCCGTGATCGATGCCGTTGGCGGCGGTCAGGCGTTCGAGTTTGAGCGTCACCCGTCCTTCGTCGTCCGTCGGCCAAACCAGGCCATCAGGCCGCAAGGCATACGCCGCACGCACCACATCGATCAGGTCCCAGCGACTGTTACCGCCCTGCCACTCGCGGGCATAGGGGTCGAAGAAATTTCGGTACAGGCTGTAACGAGTCATCTCGTCGTCGAAACGCAAGGTGTTGTAACCCGCGCCACAAGTGCCCGGTGCCGCCAGTTGCGCGTGTACCCGAGTCATGAAATCGGCTTCGCTCAAACCGTGTTCGGTCAGTTGGCCCGGCGTGATGCCAGTGATCGCGCAGGCCGCTGGATGCGGCAGGATGTCTTCACTGGGCTGGCAATAAAGATTGACCGGCTCGTCTATGACATTGAGATCAAAGTCAGTGCGCAGCCCCGCCACTTGCAGCGGACGGTCGCAACGCGGGTTGATGCCGGTGGTTTCATAGTCGTACCAGAAGATCGAGGTCACGGGCTATTCCTGAACTGAAGATCGGCGAAGTCTAGGCGTTCACATCCCGCCCCGGCCAGTAATCTTGCATTCAATCACCTCTGACCACGCACCGTGCAATACATAGTTATGTCGTTTCCCCCCGTGAGGCTGCTAGCATCGGACACACAGAGAATCCCGATCAGGCCACATCACCAGGTTGCCCATGCTCGAGACCACAGCACTGCAAAGGAAAGCGACGCTGTCCCCGCCACTGGATACGCGGTATCAGGTTGAAACGCCGGAAGGCATCGACTTGCCACTGCGCCCGGCCGGGTTGATGGTCCGTGCGCTGGCGTTCTCCATCGACCTCGGGCTGCGCGGGCTGATTCTGGGTCTGCTGTTTATCGTCCTCGCGTTTCTGGGGAAACTCGGCGCCGGGCTGGGCTCGATCCTGCTGTTCGCAGTGAGCTGGTGGTACATGGTGTTGTTCGAAGTGCTCAATCAGGGACGCTCGCCGGGCAAGCAATGGATGGGCCTGCGGGTGGTGCAGGATGACGGCACGCCGATCGGCTGGTCCGCTTCGCTGTTGCGCAACCTGCTGCGATTTGTCGACCTGTTGCCGTTCGGCTATTTCCTCGGCGCCATCAGTTGCCTGCAACACCCCAGCTTCAAACGCCTCGGCGACCTCGCCGCCGGCACGCTGGTCATCTACCGCGAACAGCCGCTCACCCGACCGCAAGTGCCCGACGCCGAACCGCGACGCCCGGCCTTCGCCATGACGCTGACCGAGCAACGCGCCATCCTCGGGTTTGCCGAACGCCAGGGTGAACTCTCCGAAGCGCGGGTCAATGAACTCGCTTCTATCCTCGCCCAACCGTTGAACGTCGCAGCGCCACGGGCGGTGGCGGAACTCAACGGCATCGCCCGCGGTTTGTTGGGTCCCGCATGAAGCAAAGTCTTTTCGAGAATCGCCACAAGGCTGAATGGGCGCAGTTTTCCCTCATGCTCGACAGGCTGGAGCGCAACAAAGACACCTCACGCGTCACCAGTTTTGCGAAAGACTATCGCCGGCTATGCCAGCACCTGGCGCTGGCTCAGGAGCGTGGATACAGCAGTTTCCTGATCGACTCGTTGCAGCAACAGGTCCTGCGCGGGCATCAACAACTTTATCGACATCGCAGCCGCCTGGGTGCCAATGTGCTCGGCTTCATCCTCGCGGATTTTCCGCGGCTGGTGCGCGAACAGTGGCACTTCGTGCTGGCCGCCAGCCTGATGTTTTTCGGCAGCCTGATCGGCTTCGCACTGTTGGTGTATCTGTTCCCGGACCTGGTCTACAACCTGATCCCGGCGCAACAGGTCAGCGACATGCAAAGCATGTACGACCCCAACGCCGGACACCTGGGTCGCTCGGCGGAACGGGCGGCCAGTGAAGACTGGGTGATGTTCGGCTTCTACATCATGCACAACATCGGCATCGCTTTTCAGACGTTCGCCAGCGGTTTGCTGTTTGGCCTGGGCAGCGCGTTTTTCCTGTTCTTCAATGGCTTGATGATCGGCGCGGTGGCCGGGCACCTGACGCAGATCGGCTACGGGCAAACCTTCTGGTCGTTCGTGATCGGCCACGGTGCTTTCGAACTCAGCGCCATTGCCCTGGCGGGTGCCGCCGGCCTGCAACTGGGTTGGGCACTGATCGCACCGGGGCGCCTGCCACGCGCCGAAGCCTTGCGAGTCGCGGCGCGCAAAAGCGTATTACTGATTTGCGGGGTCATGCTGTTTCTTTTGATCGCTGCATTCATCGAAGCCTACTGGTCATCCATGACCGGGCCGGCGCCGATGACCAAGTATCTGGTCGGCGCGACGCTGTGGTTTTTGGTAGCAATGTATCTGCTGTTTGCCGGACGGACTCGTCATGCGCCTGAGTGACGCGACCGTGGTGATCCGCCCTCGAACAACCTGGGAAGCCATGGACCTCGGCGTCTTGCTGAGCCAGCGGCACCGACGCCTGTTGATGACCAGTTGGGCCATCGTGACCTTGCCGGTTTTCGCCATGCTCACCTTGTTGTTGTGGGATTCACCGTCCCTCGCCGCCTTCATTTTCTGGTGGCTGAAACCGGCGTTCGAACGCCTGCCGCTGTACATCCTGTCCAAAGCCATGTTCGGTGAAACGCCCACCTTGAAACAGGCGCTGCGCCAATGGCCGCGACTGCTCAAGCCACAACTGCTCGCCAGTCTGACCTGGCGACGCTTGAGTCTGAGTCGCAGTTTCCTGATGCCGGTGGTGCAACTCGAAGGCCTGAGTGGGCAAGCGCGGCAACAGCGTTTGCAGGTGCTGTTGCAACGCGACGGCGGTGCAGCGCGCTGGCTGACAATCATCGGCGTACATCTGGAAAGTGCACTGTGGGTCGGCCTGATGGTGCTGTTTTATCTGTTCCTGCCGCCACAGATTGAATTGGATTGGAGCTGGCAAACGCTGCTGTCCGCCGCCACACAAGACTGGCGCTGGCTGGAACACCTGACCAACGTGTTTTACGTGTTGGTGCTCGTGGTGTGGGAACCGGTTTACGTGGCCTGCGGCTTCAGCCTTTATCTGAACCGGCGCACGGTGCTGGAGGCCTGGGATATCGAGTTGGTGTTCCGTCGTCTGCGTCAACGTCTGAGCAGTACCGCCGTCGCCCTGCTGCTGGCGGCATTTCTGCTGATGCCAGCGGCGCAAACCGTGTGGGCCGCCGAGCCCGCGATCTCACCGGACAGCCCGCGTCTGCTGGACCAGCCTCTGACCAGTCAGGCGTCCCGGGACAGCATCAAGGCGATCCTCGATCAGCCGCCATTCAAGAACAAGGAAACGGTCACCCGCTATCGTTTTGGCGGCGAAGACAAACCGGCCGCCGAAACCCCGGACGATGGCAAGGCCCCCGAGTGGCTGAAGGCGCTGCTCAAGTTGCTGGATAACCAGCGTTTCGGTGCATTGGCCACCCTGATTGAAGTGCTGCTGTGGGGTACGGTGATCGGGGTCATCAGTTTGTTGATCTGGCGTTACCGCGACTGGTTGCAGGCGTTCGTCAGTCGCCGACCGAGGTTGCCGCGCAAAGTTGCACGGCCGCTGCCACAGCAAGCATTCGGCCTGGATCTCAACCGTGAAACCCTGCCTGCCGACATCGCCGCCAGTGCGGAAAGCCTCTGGCAAACCAACCCGCGTGAAGCTCTCGGATTGCTTTATCGCGCCCTGCTCAGTCACTTGCTGCACGACTACAACATGGCGCTGAAACCGGCCGACACCGAAGGTGAAGTGCTCGAGCGCGTTGAACACCTGCAGCAACCCGCGCTGCTGACTTTCAGCAAAAAACTGACGGGGCACTGGCAGAACATGGCCTACGGGCATCGCCTGCCCCCCGCGCAGGTGCAACAGGAACTCTGTGATGGCTGGCGGGCGCTGTTCGGCCCGGGAGCGGCGCATTGAACCGGCGTCTCTGGCTGGCGGTCGGCGTGTTCATCGCGGTGCTATTGGCTGCGCTGAGTGTTTATCTGTTTTTCAAGGCAACGCCCTATCAGGCAGACATCGATCACGGCCCTTCGCCCGAAGCCCAGGCCAACCCTTATCTGGCCGCCGAACACTTCCTGCGCAAACAGGGCCTTACCGTCGGCCATGCCAACAGCCTCGACGTGCTGCCGACGCTGGACCCGCGCCAGCACAGCCTTTTGTTGCTCGGCGACCGGCAAAACATGACGCCACGGCAGATTGACCAAGTGATGAACTGGACCCGCGCCGGTGGGCGCCTGTTGTTCATCGCCGAATCACTGTGGGATGAAAAACTCGGCCAAAGCAATGACCTGCTGCTCGACCGGGTGCAGGTGCACCAGTCACTGAGCAAAGACCTCAAGGACCCGCCACCCGCTACCGGTGAGGATCCTTACCCCAACCTGACCAAACTGTATCTTGAGGATGAAGACGCCCCGGCCTACGCCACCTTCGATACTGCGTTCCATCTCGAGGACCCGAACAATCTCGCGCAAGCCTGGGCGAACAGCGGCAAGGCCACGCACATGATGCAGCTCAACCAAGGGCTCGGCTCGATCATCGTGGTCACCGACGCCGACCTGTGGAAAACCCCCGCCATCGACCAGTACGACAATGCCTGGCTGCTCTGGTACCTGACCGCGGACACCCAGGTGACGCTGCTGTTCAACACGGATCACGACAGCCTGCTGACCTTGTTGCTGCGCTATTTCCCCCAGGCATTGGTCGCGCTCATCGCCCTGATTGGCCTTGGCCTCTGGCATGTCGGCGTGCGCCACGGTCCATTGATTGAACCGGCGCCGAGAGCCCGTCGACAACTTCAGGAACACCTGCGTGCCAGCGCCGACTTCATCTTGCGCCGCAGCGGTCAGGACAGTCTGCTGCAAGCCTTGCAGCAAGACATCCTGCGCCGGGTGCGGCGCCGTCATCCCGGTTTTGATCAACTCGGCGTCGCCGAACAATGGCTGGTGCTCGCACGCCTGACCGGCCAACCCACACGCGCTATCAGCCAGGCCATGAGCCCGCGACCGAAGCAACGGCTGTCCAGCGTTGAATTCAGCCGTCAGGTCGCCCACCTGCAAACCTTGAGGAACGCCTTATGAGTGAACAGATCGAGCCCGGCGCGCCTAGCCATGCCGAGCAGCAACGCCAGCGCGCCAGTTATCTGGCCCAAGCGATAAGAGTTGAATTGCAAAAAGCCGTGATCGGCCAGAACACGGTGATCGATGACGTACTCACCGCGTTGATTGCCGGCGGTCATGTGCTGCTCGAAGGCGTGCCGGGGCTGGGCAAGACCTTGTTGGTGCGCGCCCTCGCCCGCTGCTTCGGTGGCGAATTCGCGCGCATTCAGTTCACCCCGGACTTGATGCCCAGCGATGTCACCGGCCACGCGGTGTACGACCTGCAAACCGAGCAATTCAAACTGCGCAAAGGGCCATTGTTCACCAACCTGTTGCTCGCCGACGAAATCAACCGCGCCCCGGCGAAAACCCAGGCGGCGCTGCTCGAAGCCATGCAGGAACGACAAGTCACCCTCGAAGGCCGCGCCCTGCCCATCGCGCAACCGTTCATGGTGCTCGCCACGCAAAACCCCATCGAACAGGAAGGCACTTATCCGCTGCCGGAAGCCGAGCTCGACCGTTTCATGCTCAAGGTACGCATGGACTACCCCGACGCCGAGCAAGAGCTGAACATGGTGCGTCAGGTCAGCCGTTCGACCCGGGCCGACATGCTCGATGTGCAACCACTGCGCACCGTGTTGCAAGCCAAGGACGTGCTGGCCTTGCAACGTATCGCCAGTGATTTGCCCCTGGACGACCAAGTCCTCGACTACGCCGTACGCCTGGCCCGCACCACCCGCAGCTGGCCCGGCCTGACCCTCGGCGCCGGGCCTCGGGCCTCCATCGCGCTGGTGCGCTGCGCTCGGGCGCGGGCCTTGTTGCGCGGCGGCGAATTCGTGATTCCGGACGACATCAAGGGCTGCGCGCTGGCGGTGTTGCGCCATCGCGTACGCATCGCACCGGAGCTGGATATCGAAGGGCTGGAGGTCGATCACGTGCTGCGGCAACTGCTCGATCAAGTGCCGGCGCCACGTCTGTGAAACCCTCGCGCCTGCTGCTGATCTGGCTCGCAATCCTGCTGGCCATCGGCATCGTGCTGGGCACCTTGCGCGCACTGGACATTGCGCTGCCCTCAAGCCTGTTGTCGATCCAATGGGGTTTATTGCTGGCGCTACTGGCCCTGGCAATACTCGATGCTGCCCGCCTCACACGCCTGCACTCGCCCCGGATAACACGACAAATGCCCGGCAGCCTGGCCCTCGGTCGCTGGAGCGAAGTCCGACTGGACGTTGAGCACAACTTTCCCCAACCACTGACGGTCCAGATTTTCGACCACGTCCCCGACGGCCTGAACTTCGAAAACCTCCCCCTGTCAGTCGAACTTCAGCCCGGCCAGCACAGCCAGGTCGGCTATCGCCTGCGCCCGCTCAAACGTGGCCACTTCAGCTTCGATCACTGCGAAATCAACCTGCCCAGCCCATTGGGCCTGTGGTCCGGCAAACGGCTTCTGAGCGTCACCGACCACACCCGCGTCTACCCCGACTTCGCCCGCCTCTACGGCGGCCAACTGCTGGCGGTGGACAACTGGCTCAGCCAGCTTGGTGTACGCCAACGGCAACGACGAGGCCTGGGCCTGGAGTTTCACCAGCTACGGGAATTTCGCGAAGGCGACAGCCTGCGCCAGATCGACTGGAAAGCCACCGCCCGGCAACGCACACCGATTGCCCGGGAGTATCAGGACGAGCGCGATCAGCAGATTATCTTCATGCTCGATTGCGGAAGGCATATGCGCAGTCATGATGGCGAACTGGCGCATTTCGATCATGCGCTGAATGCGTGTTTGCTGTTGAGTTACGTGGCGTTGCGTCAGGGTGATGCGGTGGGTCTGAGTACCTTTGCCAGCGATCAACCGCGTTATCTCGCACCGGTTAAAGGTGCCGGTCAGCTCAACGTATTGCTCAACACGGTCTACGACCTGAACAGCACTCAACGCAGCGCTGACTATCAGGCCGCTGCTACTCAACTGCTGGCCCGACAGAAACGCCGGTCTCTGGTGGTGGTAGTGACCAACCTGCGGGACGAAGACGACGAAGAATTACTCACCGCCGTCAATCGCCTGAGCAAGCAGCATCGAGTGTTGGTCGCCAGCCTCAGGGAAGACGTGCTCGACACGCTGCGCCAGTCACCGGTGCAAACGTTGCACGAAGCGCTGACGTATTGCGGGACTGTGGACTACTTGAATGCGCGGGCCGAACTCCATGAGCGGTTGGACGCTTATGGAGTGCCGATGGTGGATGCGCTGCCCGGTGAACTGGGGGCGGCGTTGGTGACGCGTTACATGAGCTGGAAGAAAGCAGGGATGAGTTAACCGATTGTCATGCCCTGCCCCTCATCTACCTGCCATCACCAACGTTTTAGCAACACGAAAACTCAGGCTGGCACTTCATAATGCCTGTCGTCGACCTTGAGGCCTGTCAACTTAAGAGGCACGAGATGCAGGTCCACTCTAATGTCAGTCATGCGCAACCCCGATGAGCCACCTAAATCAGAGCCCTTCAGTTTCAGAGCAATATTTTCGTCGGCTACCACCACATCCCTGATCCCATAAGAGGGATAGAGATTCCAGTCGGCTAGCGGCTGCCTGTTTTTTTTGCCGCTCAAATCAATAAAATCATTTTTCCCGGAACCGGTTTCAATCTCCACACCGGCGTTGTCGCCGTCCCCATAGTTTTCATATTGAAAGGAAACTCGATAGCTCGCCCCCTTCAGTTGCTCTTCAGTGAAGTTCACCGTATTGAATGTCTGTGAAACACCAGCCTTCCGGTTCATTGTCAGGTAGTTACCAAAAACAGGGTCCCCAAATAACGCCACGTTCCCGACGCCATCGTGCGTCCAGAAACCTTTCCACGTTGCGGGGAATCTGCCATCTTTAACCAGATTACGTCCCTGAATTTCGTCTTCGCTCATCATGATTTCACCTCAGTTGATCCATGGTTGTCGATTCAGCCCACTGCCTTTCATTCCATTTGCCAGCGCCCCGGCATCAGGGCCGTGCCACTCTCAATCGCCCAGCTTGTCCAGCACCGCCTCGGTGTAAGCCGTGCCACCGGCCTTCGCCAGATAACGCACGTGCACAATGATGTCCGTCAAACTGTTGATCAGCTTTGCCTGGTCAACTGATTTTGGTCGTGGAAACGCGAGCCGCCACTGCGAAACACAGCCGGTCCCCTCAAACGGTAGATAGCGTTCGTCACCGAAAGTCAGCTGATGCATGCCGGGATCGTCGACTCCGTGGCTGACCCCCACTTGCTGGTGGCTGCGCGGGTTGAGCAAAATATCGAGGGGCGGCATTTGGTTTCCTTTGGGGTCATAAAAATAACCAAGTGAGTCGATGTTGGCTTTCAGTACCGTGGCGCTGCTGATTTGCGTCAGGGTTGCGCGAACATCCTGATACGGGCCCAGCACCGCCGGCAAAGACACTGAGACGGTGGCGATCTGTCGGCAGTAATGACCGGGGTAATCGCTGTCGAACATCCGCTGGGTGAACTCGAAATCAAGTTTTCCGTCGTTAAGATCCTTGATCACGTCGTCCCAGCTTTTTACAAGTGTGTACTTGCCTTGCTCGAACAGCTGGCGCAGGGAAATCGTCTTGGTCAACTCCAGTCGACGCTCGTTGCGCTCCAGGAACATGCGTTCCATGCGCAGCAAGTCAAGCAGCATCGACTGCCCGGCGCTCAGACCGTGGCGATTGTCCATCCAGACGTTGGGACGAATTACCCGCGTGTCAAAGTCGCCCATTTCGTACTGGAAGCTGGCTTCCGTGCTCAGGCATAACCCCACTACGGCGTCATAGGCCTGGAAGTACAACGTGGCCATCTGGCTCAATAACCAGCGGTAGAGTTCGACGTTGGTGGCCCGGGTTTTGTAGAACGCGTAGATTTCCTGGGCATGCTGGTTGGCTTTTTTCGTTTGAGCCAGGCTCTCTTCGGCTCCGAGGAGTGTGTGATGCAGGGACTTCAGATTTTCCTCGACGACCTTTAGTTCGCTATTGGCCTGGGCTTCGGCGAAGGTCCATTCCTGACCTCGACGCGCGTAAAAAGCGGATCGTTGGAGAGCTTCCCCCCCTGCATAAGCCAAAGCACTCACAGTAGTTAGATTCAGACCGACTTTGTCCAGCGTAGCGCCCCACGAATTACCACCAACAACTAAAGGCCCCGGAATGTTCGGTCCCGAGTCCGCCACAGCCGCAGCAATACGTGGCGCCATGGCAACAGCGCCCAGGACCTTGCCTACAAGTGATAGGACATCCCCACCTATTTCCAGCCCCAGCAGCCCATTACCGTTGAGACTTTTGTAGTGCTTAGCCCGCTCTTCAATCATGCTTCGGCTGTTCTCTAGACCGTTCTTCGAAGCCTCTAACTGCTTGATCGTCTCCTCCTGAATGGTGACAGCATGCGCCCCCAGTGCAATGACATGGCTGTGTTGCAATTCTTCCAACTGCCCTCGATCACGCTGTTCCATCAACTGAAGCACCTCACGGCCGAACCCGATAAGGGTTTGCACCGCGTTTTGCGCCGTGGACAGCATCGTGCGGAAACGATAGTGCGGAATGTTCAGCCAGCCGCCCGCGTTGCGCGACGCTCCCGATGAGCCACCGGCCTGTGCATGCAGTAAATCAAGCGGGTTGGTCGCAGGGGCATACAACAACAGCGACATTGGTTTGCCATCGATGGTCAGGTTGTGCCGCATGTTCCAAAGGCACTCTTCAATGTATTTCCAGGTGTCGAGCAATTGCTCATTGGTGAAGGGGCGAAACACTTCCAGCCCTAATATCTCGAAGTCGGGTGTCCCATTGACGCGCGCCGGCAGGTTCGCGACGTCGACGTCCAGTGATCGTGCAAATGTCTCCAGCGCCGAGGCACCGACCGTGTTTTTTGCTTTGAGAATGTCTTCGGCCGACTGAGGCTTCCAGTGACTCATGGCTTTTGCGGTGGGTGCCGGGCCCATCAGCGACAAGGCGCGCACGTATTGGAGTTTCGCCGCCACCAGGCTGTCGCGGGTCAACCGTCGGTAAAGCGAATCGGCGTGGGCAATGATGCAGCACACGTACCCCATGAAAATGGCTTTGCGGTAGTGAATCCGGTTCGAAAACGCGATGGCGTCGGGGTCCACCAGGCTATTGGCTTCGTAGCTGGGATCTCCTGGTTCCAGCAACGGACGGCAGAGCCAAAAGCGCTCACTCGAATCCTTTTCGCCCGGACGGGCGGTTCGAGTGTGCGGGTTGAATATGTATTGGTACCAGCGCTGCGATTCCTGGTAATTGCGCTCTTCGCACAAGCGATGGGCAACCAGGAACGGCAGGTGAAAGAACAACTCCCAGTAAAACTGCCCGTGGGCACTGTTGAAATCGATAACGGTTTTGCCGCCCTCTGGCCCGGGCTCAAGGGTGTTCTGAGTGGCCAGGGACAAGACTTCATCGATGGAGATAGCGGCCTTGGCCACCAATTCCGGACCGAACGTGGAGTTGAGGCGTATCCATTTGACCCCATCGACTCCCAGAGGCCGAGTATCCAGAAACTGCGCACCTGAGGCCTGTTTGCTGAGCAATGGTACGTTGCTGGCGTTGGGTACCTGTTTGATCTCGATGTCATAGCGGTCTCGACCATAACGCCCTTCAGGATTTTCACCCCATACAACGCTCAGTTTTTTACCAACAGGGTTACCCGTCCAGCGATACTCAATCCAGGGGGTTTCAAACCACCCTTCTAATGTACTTTGGGATTGCCATTGGCCTGGAAGCACTGTGTTACCGTCCAGAATTTTGAGAGCCATTGCGACTTTTTCAGTGGAGCGCGACACAGACAATTCATGTTCAGTATCTCCCTCCTGTGTTAGCTCCCAGTATTTCTCAAGAATCAATAAACTAAACCCTGCCCCCTTCTCAATTTCTGTACGTCTAACTAGCCAAAGCGCTTCCATCTGCTTAGGTGTAAGATGAATTTCCTTAAATAATACGTTCCAACTATTTACTAATACGAAGTCACTGGGCAAATAAGTTTCTATTATAGCTGGCTTACCATGCACATCATCCAGACAAAACGAGAACTCGAATGGCTTTTCCGTCTGCACGCGCAAAATAATTGACTTAGGGCCGGCTTTTTTTATTTCATAAAATGTAGTCCACCGAAGTCCAGGCGTCAAATAAATAACACCTATAACATCCAACTTCAGCAATTCAAAATCATAACCAGCCAAATCATATACACCTTGAACCTGCAAGACATTGGCCGCCTGAAGCTCTCCTTCCACCGCACTTTTTCGACTTGCAAAATTTAAATTCAAAGAAATAAACTTACTTAACTTCCCTTCTCGAGTTTGATCAACAGCAGCCACGACTGAAGGAGGCAAACGTTTTTGACTCAGTACCGCACGTTCGGTAAGCAAAAGTTTGTGTTGTAAACCATTCTGGTTGGCAAAACGCCCATTGGCCAATACCTTCAGACTTGCGATGTCGGGGGATTGCGGCTCAAACAAGGCATTACGCTGAGCGAAAATCCATCCGAGTTCCTGCTCATCCGTTTCCTCCGCTGTTGCTAACCCCGCAGGCAAGTCTGTAGTGGTAAAGCACACCGCCAGTACATCGTCGACATCTTTTTTTACCCCGGTATAGGTCACCACCACCAGACGCGACGACGCCTCGGAAGCCTTGGCAAATTCTTTTTTGCCCAGGCTCAACGGCGTCGACCATATCCCGTTCACAGCCAGGTAAGACAGCTTGGCCTCAACCTGCCAAGTGCCCGGCACAGTGATGTCGTTGCCGTCATTGTCTTTTTCATCCCTGTCCGGGCCTTTCAACCCTTCGACCTGAACGATCATCAAACGCCCGGCGAAAAACACCGGCCGCATTGCCAGTACTGTCGCCGATGCGGGAATGCCAATGGGTTTCCATTCGGTCCAGGCCGCAGGGTTGAGAAATGTGCTGCCGGTGTTTAACTCGACATGGGCTTTACGCCAGAAATAGCCAAAGGGTTGAACTCTTTGCCGACCTATAAAGTAATAGTCCGCGTTTTTGAAGTTCTGGCCCTTTCCAGATCCTGTACCGTCAATACTGTCGATGTACCCTGAACACATATCGAGGTTGCAAATCTCTTCAAAACTCTTCAAATGCTCAAACAAAGCCATTTGTACGGCCGCATCGCTCAGGCTTGCTTGGCCGAGATTATTTTCAAGTTCTTTGAATGACTCTGATTTTGTAAGGCGCAATGTCGGATTTATCCAGTTCTCCGGATAGTCGTTCAACATCTGATAGCCCGCCCAGTCGCTGATATTGCAATAGCGCTGATGCCAGGCAACCAACTCGTCGCGGGTAAATTCCTTGGTATGCCCAGGTTCCAGGCCGCCGTAAATGGCGCCAATATACTGTTGCATACAAGCAATCGCCTCAGCCAGGCGCGATGTCTCGGGCTGCTGGCCTACCTGACTGTCCAGCAGCAGGTAGTGATACAAATCATCGAGAGAGGTGAGATCAAGGTTCTTGGTTGCCTCTTGATTCGGTGCAACTTGCCCAAGATAGAAATCCGCGAGGGCCATGCAACGACGCTCTTCCAAATTGCCAATAATAGAACTATCCACTGTTATTCTCCTGGAGTTTTGCATGACCCTGAGCAATGTTCGGGATGATGAAGTTCCCGAAACAAACTGGAAACTGCACTGCAGTTTCCAGCGTTTCGATAGTGCATCAACATCTTTCAATCAACGTTACAACAACAGAGTCGCAACCAACTTGTTAAGATTTTTTAACAACTGTCAACGAGTAGCCGGTCCACTTTGCCGGCTCTGCATTGTCCACAAAAAATCCAACCGCCAAGCTATGTTCACCCGGCACAAGGTTCGGCTTGAACTGGACCCGCCAATGGCCGTTTTTGTCCACCATCCCGCTGGCGTAAATCACCCTTGGGGACCCACCCTTCACCACACGCACTTGAACGCCCGGCAAACCCAAGCCCTCAATCCATGACTCAGCCCTGACCGTGCTGTCCGTGGCGGGTCTCAGGACTTTTGGAACATCGACAAAGGTGCCCGACACAGTTACGCGAGCGTCTTTTGCCCACGCCTCGGTCGTATCGATATGCCGCTGCTTGACCGTCAACACATGCGGTCCTGGCGACAGCACTTCGGCCAACCGCACCGACCATGTGCCATCGTCACGCACACTGGTCCGGGCCAGCAGGGCTTTCTCATCACGATTTTCAAAGATGTAGATCTGGGCCGACGGACTGCCCTTGCCGTGAAGCAGCGGCTGGACTTCCACTTCTGTCGAGCCATCGGCGGGATACGACAGCTCCGGTGCCGGTGCATCCAGACGGCCTGGCAACACCAGGCGCTGGTCGATCCGGTTGCATGAGAACGTCAGGTCAAACGTGCTGTTGCGCAGATCCTTGCAGACGATGTCCCAACTCAGGGTCTTCAGGTCGCCCACCAGAACATAGGCACCGGTTTGCGGACTGAACTCCATCCCCAGGCCAGCAGCGGAGAACTCTCCGGTCCAGGCCAGCATTGCCCGCGCGTCTGAAAGGTCGACCGATTCCGGCATGTCGATTTCGAGCTTATAGCTGTGGCCCCGGATAAACTCCAATCGCTCCCGGGCGGTCACTTGCCGGATGACGGTCGCCGTCGTGAGGTCCGTCAGTTTGTACACCCACTCGATAGCCGGGACGACCGTAATGTTGAAGGTGCGTTTATCCTCCGGAGTACTTCGGTTTTCTGCCGTCACCACATACTCACCCGCCCCCTCAAACTCGTAAGGGAAAGTCGAACGCCCCAATGCGTCCGTCGGATAGGAAATCGCTTCCAGGACCGTCTCGGTGTTTTTGGTCACGGTCCACCAGATCGGGCATCTGGCAACCACTTTCGCCTGGTTGTGCTTTTCCTCCCGGGTTTCGACCCACAAGGAGGTGGGCGCACCCGCCACGGGGAATTTATAGTCCAGGGACTCACCGTGAATGAACACACTGCTGGCCACGTAAACGTCGAGTTGCTGTTGACCCATTTTCACCTTGGCGGTGAAGGAATGATTTCCTGCTTGCGGCGTGCTTACCGTGAATTCAGCAATACCGTTTTCGTTGGTAACAATTGTAACGGGGACAGTATCGGTCCCAGAAAACTCGACCTCCTCACCGACCGACGGAAGTTTGCCAAGGCCAATCACATGGCAATGAATCACCAGCGGCTGCCCGGCAACCGGCATCGAAACCACCTCCAACAGTTTTATAGACGGCTGGTCGACAAAGGTAATGCTATTGATGACAAGCGGGTCCTTGTTGCTGTAACTGGCCACTACGCTTGCCTTCTCAATAGGTTCGATACTGGTGATTCTGGTGCGGGCATAACCCTCTTCATCCGTGCGTACCGACCAAGGGTCAGCCACGACCCCCCGACCGGCAAATGTCACAGTGCGACCCACCCCAGGGTTTTCGTATTTATCCACAAGAAGAACAGCCGCCGCGAAATACGCCTGCCCGCCAGCCAAAAACTCTTCGCCGACGGGATCGATATATTTGATCTCGAAGCCCAGCGTCAACTCATCGCAATCAATGAGAATTTTCGGCGCGTACACCACTTGAGCCAGGCCATAAGTGGCTTTGACTTGCACGCCCCCCATCCACGTCGACTTCTCTGGTTTGAAGCGAACCACCGCACGCCCCTCATGGTCGGTGATCGACGTACGGGCGAGTAGCCCGGGACGATCACTGCTCCAGCTCACCGTGACGTTCGGCACGACCTGGTTGGTGAGATCACGCAGTGTCAGTTCGATCATGGCGTATTGACCATTCACATTGGCGATCAGGGTGTCATTGATGCACCTGATTTCGTGGGTCACGCTCTGACCCACTTCACCGATCAACTGCGCCTGCCCCTGAATGGCCGACTCGGACAGTTTTTCCAGCACATGTTCTGCTGCGCTTCGGCAGGCGTACTTGTCGCTGTCAGGCGTGAGCGCACCCAGCCCGATAAGGGCCTTGGCATCCAACCCGGTCCTCACCGCCAGCGCACGGATACGGAGTAGCGTATCAAGGGACGTCATGTCGCGAATCACCGGGATCTTTGGATTCGGCTTCAGATAAAGAATGCATTCAAGCACCTCCCTGACGCCCCACTGCACCACGTCTGCCAGCAAGCTTGCCGCAGAATCACGAATCAGACGTACATCCTCAGGTGTCAGGTTTTCCGGAAGCCCGTTGACCAACTCCAGGTAATGCAGGAGTTTTTCGGCAGGCTGCCCGGTATTCGCCACCACCCGCTGAAACAGGGTCAGGTAATACAACGTGCTGAGCGTGAGTTCTTTTGGATGCTTGAGACCAAACCATTCCCAGTTCTCTCTCAGGGTCAGGGCTACCAGCATGGCAGAACTCAACCCCAGTTGTTGAACGACTTCAGCGCGCCGCACCAGGTGTGCCAGCAAGCTGAGCACATCATCACCGACCTTGACCTTCTCCGTACCGGACGTGACGGCATCCAGCGCCCGCGCAGTCTCCAACAGCAGCAGGTAAACACCGTTCGTATCGACCCACCTGAGCAATGGCAGTGCCAAGTCTTGCGAAATGCTCAAATACACCGACAAACTTTCCTGCACCACCGCCCGCTGCGCATCCCTGGCCTGCAGCAGCAATGCCAGAATCACGTTGATAACCCCTTCGACATCACCGGGTGACAGGTCTGCCAACTCGACAGCCGATTGAATTTCTCCACGAGCCACCCGCTCGTAGTCCTCCTCATCGCCTTCTTTCCCCAACACCAGGCCATTAGAATCGACGACGTTGTAAAGCAGTCTCAGCCAGTCCGTCTGGTCGAAATTATTGCTCTGGGGTACACCTGCGGCCCGAAGCGCGTCCTCGGAAAATCGCACCGGGTGCAGTCGCTTGTGGACTTCCTGCAGCAACGTGACTTCTGCTTCAGTGGCCAAAGGAGGTGCAATCACGGGCGCCACTTTCTGTACCAGCCAAAGCACACTCAAGTCGTTTTCCTGCGCCCACTGGACACAGGACTGCGCCGCCTGCATCACGCTCAACACATCGCCCACGCCGCTAGTGCCGCTGACCAGCAAAAAGGCTTCGCCAAGCACCCGTTGCAGCAATTCGCTGCCGTTTTTCTCGCTTAAGGTCTCCAGCAATGCCGCCAGTTCTATGGCGCTGATGCGCAGGAAGGAAGCCAGCAATACCAGGCGATACAAGGAGGAGAGTATTGGCAGGCTGCGTTGCAGTTCGTCCCTCAGGTTGTAGCTCTTGGCCACGAAGCGTGCGAGGTAGCGCCAGGTTTCCTGATTGATACCCAGGCTGGTGCAAATCTGGTCGACGGTGCGCTTGTCGGCGCGGGTTTGTGCTTCGATCGCGAAGTAACCGTTGTCCACCCTCAATGGTGTATCGAACAATGCCTGTGCATTGAAGATGCGGTCGAATTGTGAAAGTTCTTCCCCACGGCTGTAAGGGGAAATCTCATCAATCAACGCCGCAAATTGCTCGACTGAGCATTTGAACCGCAGGCGAAACTCTTGAAACAGGCCGATGGCCCGCAGGGTATTGGCGGTGATCCGGGAAGGTTTGGTTGCCAGCGCGGCTTTGCGGGCCTCCGGGTCACGGATGTCACCCCGCAGTTCTGCGTTGAACGCGGCCGTGATTAGCCGATCGCACTGGTCCACCGGCAACTTCAGCCAGCGGCTGAGACGAAGAATCCGGTTCATCCGCTCAAACCGGTTGTGGGTGGCGTTGGTGAATTGGCGAGTTTTGCCCGCCGCCGGCTCCGACAGATCCAGCGGATGAGTGGTGCCAGCATTGATGTAGGCCGAACCAAACACGTTGGACAGCTTCGGCTCCTCTGGCTCCTCTGGCTCCTCTGGCTCCTCCGGTTGCGGCCCCGCCACATTGCTGGAACGCTTCGGTTCGTAACCTTCAATCGACAACAATGATGTCAGCGCTTCTGCATCAATTGAGGTCTTGGCACAGAAATGCACCGAGTCCTTCAGGTTCGCCTCCGTCGATCCAAAGTTGTCTTTGTAGAACTCAGCCCATTGACTGTCGGATGAAAGAAAATTCTCGGTCAGCAATCGTTGCCCTTGAGGCCCGATGTTGCAGGATTGATGAAGCGCAATATCCGAAAAGTTACCATGGGCACCTGGTTCCTTGAAGTAGGGGGCTGACTCATCGATGGTCCGCACGACCTCCCCCAGCGACAGTTTGTTCGCCTCCAACACCTGCTTCCATTGTTCGAAATACCACTCGAACGGCATGGAGCGGAATGGAAAACGTGTTTCCAGCAAGTGATCATCGACCACTCGGTCGGTCAGCGCTGCAGGCGTGAGGAATGTTTTGATGATGCTTTCCAGCACTTCGCTGACCAGGGTCACGGTCGGTTTGATCTGGAACATGCTTGTTGTGTCAATGATGAGTTTGACAAGATCGGGGCGCCGGGTTTCGAAAGCAATCAGCCCCGGAGCACCCTTGGATCGCGCTTCAAGATCCCGAGCCAACACTACCAGGCGCAAAAAATACGCCGCCGGGGAAATACTCGAGTCCGGGCTCTGTGAAGGGCTTGCGCCTTCCCAGTCTGGATCGAACAAATCCTCGAAAGTAGGCCCCTCCACCCACGCCCTGATGCCGGTCCGATGCAGCGGATTGGGAGGCCCAGGCCTCACCAGGCGCTGCTCACGAAACTCACGCGCAGTGTGCAGCGCCAGGGCCATGGCTTTGTCCAGCAACACTTGTGCGTCCTGGCTGTGCAGCCCGAACGTCTCCACCACGCGTTGACGCCCCATCTTCAGCATCTTGTAAACCGAGCCGCCGTCATCAATGAAGCGTCCGAGGCTTTCCATGGCTGACACATCTGGTACGCCTGGCGCCAATTCGAAAAGTTGCTTGAGAGGTGGGTTGGTGAAATCCTTGCTCATCGTTGCCTCCAGCCTGCCAGGAAGTGCGCTCTGATGGGCCAGAAGGCTGGAGAGCGAATATGCGACTGCATCCGAGATCTTATTTATGCGGAAATCCACAAGTGCCACACCTGTGAAAACTGACAGTCCCGACGAGTGGTATGGGTATGAGCGCGTATTCATCGCCATGGAACTGCACAGAGAGGTAGTCCATTGACTACAGCTTGCGGCATGGACTAACGGCGTCCTCGACCTCGCCGACAGGGGGCGCTAAATGCCCATGGCGATTGGGGTGTTTCGCTGGCGAAAGAGGTCGCAATCAGCGCGACTTAACGTCTCTCAGTCAAGGATGTGTTGTCAGATCTGACGCCTTCGCCGGCAAGCCGGTCTCCCACAGTTGACCGGTGGAGTTCACAAAATAGGTGTACAGCGCAGGTTTCAGGCAGACGCCGGCAACGGCTGAAAACTGAAGTACTGCTTCAACGCCTCCACCAATTGCCCAAACTCCGGCGGTGCCCATTGCAGGCTGAACCCGGCGTCATAGTGGTGAGGTGTCGCATCTTCATGGCACCACAGGCAGCAGGCCTTGAGGTCGATGATCTGCTGGCAGCCATCGGCCATGGGGATTTTCAGGCGCAGATCAAAATCGGCGCCGATCATCATCGGTAACTGACTGATGAGCATCAGCCCGTCTTCAGAGACGTTGCCCAGGAAACCAATCGGTTTGTCGGTGACGCTGTTGAACACTTTCAGAAAATACGGCAGTTGATGCCGCTCGATCCGGCGGTCAGTGAACATGCTGATTTCGCTACGCAAGGCCCTTAAGCAGGGCCGCACTAATGCTTCGGAACGGGCCTGCCTGCCGTTATCAAACAAGGGCCAGGCAATGAGCGCGCTCTCCCCGATCCCGGTGCGGCAGTCCATGAAACCGCTGCCGCCTACGCCTGCCGATCACAGGTGTTACGTCGATTTAGAAACAAGGCTCTAAACCGGTTTATTCGACTATAGCTCACCACCGGCGCTGGGCCAGTGGTTGAATGACCGCTGCAATCAGAACCGTGTAGGCCGCACCGCCGCCGCACTGCGCAGCGGGTAGTGACCCAGCGACTGCAAGGTTTCCAGCCGGGCGCGGGCGCGGTAGGCGTACTCGCTTTGCGGGTACGATGCCTGGATGAACTGGTAGGTTTGCGCCGCATCCACGAACATTTTCTGCCGTTCCAGGCACAAGCCGCGCAGCATCGACACTTCTGGCCACACATAAGGCCGCGCGCGGCTGGCGCGTTCGACTTTGGACAGTTCGAGCGTCACTTGCTCGCAATTGCCACGGTCATAAGCGCTGTAGGCATTATTCAAATGATGGTTCATCGAAAAACGGGTGCAGCCCACGACACTGAGGGCAAGGGCGGCTATGAGCACGAATCGCATGGGGGTTCTCCTGTCTTGAGCTCTGTATCGACCCGTGGGCGAAAATCTTCAGGAATGTTCATTTAAAGATAAAAACGAATAAGTAGTGCAAACGAACAATGACTACACCCCAAGAGCATAGTAGCCTCACTCAGCGCTTGAACTCAGGAGTCTTTGCATGTCCGTCCGTCGTACCAAAATCGTCGCTACCCTTGGCCCGGCCAGTAACTCGCCGGAAGTTCTCGAACAGCTGATTCTGGCTGGCCTGGACGTCGCCCGCCTGAACTTCTCCCACGGCACCCCCGACGAGCACAAGGCTCGTGCGAAGCTGGTGCGTGACCTCGCTGCCAAGCATGGCCGCTTCGTTGCCCTGCTGGGTGACCTGCAAGGTCCGAAAATCCGTATCGCCAAATTCGCCAACAAGAAGATCGAGCTGAAGATCGGTGATCAATTCACCTTCTCCACCAGCCATCCTCTGACCGAAGGCAACCAGCAAGTGGTCGGCATCGACTACCCGGACCTGGTCAAAGACTGCGGCGTGGGCGACGAGCTGTTGCTCGACGACGGCCGCGTGGTGATGCGCGTCGATACCGCCACCGCCACCGAACTGAACTGCACCGTGACCATCGGCGGCCCGCTGTCCGACCATAAAGGCATCAACCGTCGCGGCGGTGGCTTGACCGCTCCAGCCCTGACCGAGAAAGACAAGGCCGACATCAAGCTCGCTGCCGAGATGGAAGTCGACTACCTCGCCGTGTCCTTTCCGCGCGATGCCGCCGACATGGAATACGCCCGTAAGCTGCGCGACGAGGCCGGCGGTACTGCCTGGCTGGTAGCGAAGATCGAACGCGCCGAAGCCGTGGCCGACGACGAAACCCTTGATGGCCTGATCAATGCGTCCGACGCCGTGATGGTGGCCCGTGGTGACCTGGGCGTGGAAATCGGCGACGCCGAGCTGGTGGGTATCCAGAAGAAGATCATTCTGCACGCACGCCGCCACAACAAGGCAGTGATCGTGGCGACCCAGATGATGGAGTCGATGATCCAGAACCCGATGCCTACCCGTGCAGAAGTGTCCGACGTAGCCAACGCCGTGCTCGACTACACCGACGCCGTGATGCTCTCGGCCGAAAGTGCTGCCGGCCTGTACCCGCTGGAAGCGGTGCAAGCGATGGCGCGCATTTGCGTCGGCGCTGAAAAGCACCCGACCAGCAAGACCTCCAGCCACCGTATCGGCAAAGAGTTCCAGCGCTGTGACGAGAGCATTGCGCTGGCGACCATGTACACCGCCAACCACTTCCCGGGCGTGAAGGCCATCATCGCGTTGACCGAAAGCGGCTACACCCCGCTGATCATGTCGCGCATCCGTTCCTCGGTGCCGATCTACGCGTTCACCCCACACCGCGAAGCTCAGGCTCGCGCGGCGATGTTCCGTGGCGTGTACACCATTCCGTTCGACCCGGCTTCGCTGGCTCCAAATGAAGTCAGCCAGGCGGCAATCGACGAACTGGTCAAGCGTGGCGTAGTGGAAAAAGGCGACTGGGTCATCCTGACCAAGGGCGACAGCTACCACACCACCGGCGGCACCAACGGGATGAAAATCCTGCACGTTGGCGATCCAATGGTCTGAGTGATCGGTTGTTGAAAACAAAAAGCCCCGCCATGTGAATGGCGGGGCTTTTTTACACCTGCAGTTTGTTGCGTATTAGTTATTTTCCATCTTCCTGATTTGAGCAAGATTTACGAACCTGACTCGTTTCGCATAATTTGAGTCGAGCGTCAGTGTATTGCGCTGTAGATGGCGTCGTTCGGAATGCGTTATTGGATTGAAGGATTTGCCCAGTTTAGCTCCTGACTCCTTGTAACTCTTGGCCATAAAAACGCTTTCAGAGAACTCTTTGAAAACAAAATGGGGGGAGCGGGCAACAATATCAAGAAACACCACCCCTGCCTCCTCACCAAGATCTGCAGTACTGGTCGCCCAGTCCAGTGCGAGTTTTGAAAATTGCCTGAATTGCCAGTTGATAACTGCATCTCCTGCCCTGATAGAACTGGTATCTCGCTGAGAAAATAACTGCCCTGGATCCTTTCGCAGCACCGCAGTGAAGTCTTGAACCTCCTGCTCACTCACTGACTCACGAAGGTTTTTTTTCCAGAATTGGGAGACATCCTTTTCATTAGTGTTTTCGTAGGTTTGAAGTTTGCGCTTGATATCAAACGCTGCGGAATGCGTTTTCAAATAGTCGGACCAACCTTGCAGAATTTTTTTGGCATCGCCACGCGCCGCCCCATAACTCGGGGTGGTTTTTAAGAAGTAATCAATGTTGTCATCATCAATCTCGACTCCGTCCCTGACCATTTCATTGAGCCCCTCAAAATCCTTAGCTGCGTTTTCCATATTTATTTGCAGGGCATCATTAATTTCATCTATGCGTACAAACCTCTGCTGTGGGGACGCTGCCACAAGGTTGGGCAGTACCCTAGTCCTAGCGTGTTCAAATCCATACAACAGACTGACAGGAGCCAGGCCATTGGTATCCAACAGAGTGACGGGATTATTTCTGACGAAGCGATAGAGATTAGGCCCATCAATAACTCCTGCTGGATCAGGGCTGATCCAACGTTGTAACCAGTGTGCGTAGTAGCGCAAACCGTAGTAATAAAGCCCACTGGCATCGCGTTCTTTTCCTGAATAGCGAATGGTCTTGTAACTGGAATGAGCGCTCCCATTATCCACCCACCACGCTGTTCCTCCATAAGGTAAATAACACTCCTGACTCAGCACCTGCGCTGTCTCACTCAATACAAAAGTGCTGGATCCCTGGTGGTTTGACAGGCTGTAACCCCAATGCTCTGACTCCATCCCCGAGGGCGGTTCCGATTCCCAATGCATCACGCTGACCCTGGTTAGCCCTGCCACTAACATGACCCTCTGGTGCGCCTTGCCAGTATTTGAGTCCGTATGCAGCTCGATGCCTGGTAAGTAACGAACCTCCCGGATCACACTCCCGAACTTGCTCAGACGGGTATTGGATTTACGCAGACGCTGCCCTTGACTGTCATAGCCATATACTTCGCTATCGTCTTCTTCATCGGACCTGAACACTGGTGTCACACGCTGTAACTGATTCCTGCCATCCCACTCCAGCACCTGTCCGCGCAACAAGGCTTGGCTGTTGCCATTAGGGTCAAAACCAGCGGTAATTTCCGGCTCGCCAGGCGCATCATCGTCGTAAACCGCAAGGCTGCGATTACTGTAAGTCGCAGTGACCATTCGCCGGGTGTACTGGTTGCCACCGGCATGCACCAGCGTGTGCAGGTTTCCGGCTTCATCATATTCATAGTCTTCACGAAAGTTGGCCACCTGCGCTGAGTCCCGGGCATTGAGCGCTTCGAATCCCGTACTCCAAATCAATTGGTAGAGTGAGTCATAGCCATAGGTGCAACGGTGGTCGACTCGCTGATTGCGAAAGTAAACCGGCGCCGTGACCTCGTCATTTATTTCCACCACATTACCGACCGGATCGTATGCATAGCGCAAACTTTGCAATGGCCGTTGAACATTGGCTGCGCAATGCAAATGAACAAGCCGCCCACTACAATCATCGTACTCGCAAGTGGTAATGACGCCATTACCAGCGACTTCGCGCACAATCCTGTTATCTGCGTTGTAGCCAATGAACTCGACTACAGGCTTTTCGATTGCGCTGTTGATCTGTAGATGCGCTTGTTTCAGGTTTCCCGTCAGGTCAAAGATATTG
The DNA here is from genome assembly GCF_019946615.1 of Pseudomonas sp. BF-R-01. Taxonomy (NCBI): domain Bacteria; kingdom Pseudomonadati; phylum Pseudomonadota; class Gammaproteobacteria; order Pseudomonadales; family Pseudomonadaceae; genus Pseudomonas; species Pseudomonas sp. BF-R-01. The sequence continues at coordinate 19,976 of NZ_JAGYFX010000052.1, read as the reverse complement.
CGCTGGATATTTTGTCGGGAGTCGATCTGTCGAAGTGTTTCACCCAGCGCACTCAAGTCCCAACGTGTTATGAAACGCTGCTGCTCAAGCAACGTCTCTCGCTCTTCTTCATCCAAAGGCCAGTCCGGGGAGAGCACGGAATCAGTGAACCGTCGTGCTTGCACCAAAGGAGCGCCCAGCATTCCGAACTCCGATGTAAATTCGCTACCAACGGTGTCGTCATGCCGAATGAGTCGTCCGCATTGATTTCGATTGGCCGACTCGCCATCGGAGTGTCCGTAGCTCAAACGCTCAACCACTGCCGATGGTTGATTCGGCATGGTTTCTGTCATAGCGACAAGCCTGTTCATCGTGTCATGTGTTAGCTGTCGAAAATTCCCTCGACTGTCCCAGGAAACTATTGATTCGCCGGCTTCGTTGAACAGTATCAAGCGCCAACCTGCATCAACACTTTCAGAAAAAACCGTCGCCGAGGACAAGCTGAAATGGCTGCAAAAATTATCCTTCACTGCCGGGTCCGACTCTGCTTGACGCCCGAGTCGAGGGTCGATAGAGGCGCTCAAGCGGCCATGCCAGTCATGCTTCTGCCGAGTGACTCTAGACATTGCTGGCGAGCCTGTTTGCGCACGATGGTAGTCAATCATCCTGACTGCCAATCCACGAGGATCAACTGATAATACCTTCGGAGTGAATGAATCCAGTGAGGTATGCATGGCATTGAGCATCAGCGTTATCAATCCATTTTGTAGCAGTGACACTGCTGTAAAATAGCGGCACCAGAAAACAACTTCCCTCTCATTACCCTCACCGACATGGAGACGCTACTGTCAAAGTTGACAGTGTCGATGAACGGGCAGACCCCAATGAAACCGTTTGAAGCAAAAAGCCCCGCCATTTACATGGCGGGGCTTTTTTTTGTTTAAAGGCAGTCTGATAGATGATTTACCGCTTCCTACCTGTCATATCTGACAGTAGACGCCCCTGCGTTCAGCCCCTTTAATCGACTCCGTCCACCTGCTATCGCTGTCATCAAGGTTTTCTCACGCTTGGCTGTTGCGGCCTGTCATTGGCAGTTCTCTATGGATAACTCACTCCGGAAACTCCAAATAAAGGAATAGAACGATGAGCCAGTACACAGCCCTGACCGCTCGCGCCGACGGTGATCTCGACCCGACATTTGGCGACGATAAAGACGGTAAGAAGATTCTACGTTTCCTCGATGCCCGAGATACTTCAGGCGAATGTATTGTCGAAGGCCCCGACGGCAACATCTATGTCGGCGGTGCCGTCGATGCAGACGGCGATGACATCATTCACAAGTTAGGTATTGCCTGCCTGCACAAAGATGGCACTCCGAACGTCGATTTTGGCAACAAAGGGTACGTAATCGTACGTTTTGGCCCTATGCAGGACACCCATCTGCGGCAAATCCTGTTTGTGACGGTCGGGGGTGAAACAAGAATCCTGCTGTCCGGTATCGATACGAAAAAAGGCGAGGTGGTACTTGCTCGCCTTCATCTCGACGGGCGTGTGGATGAACGCTTTGGCGTGAAAGGTCAGCTAACGGTCAAACTGCCCGCCAACCTTTCCGAGAGCCTTGGTCTGGGCTCTACACCGCTGACGACAACCAGCAGCGGCGCCTCGGGGCCTTGCACGGTGGCGGAGGGGAAAATCTATGTGGTCATGGAAATGTACATGCCGATCTGGATTGCCAGGGTCGCGTTACTGATCCGGCTCAACCCTGATGGCTCGTATGATACCGGCTTCAACAAGAGTGGCTATGTCGCCGTGACCAATCAACACTGGGGCAACAGCACCATCAGCGACATTCTGGTGCGCAACGGAAAAATCACCGTGTGCGGAACACTGGCAGGTCATGGCATGGTGGCTCGTGTGAATGAGGATGGCTCTTTCGACCAGATCTTTGCAGACAAGGGTTTCAAAGTGTTCGACAACCTTGGCGTCGCGTTCGAAAAGCTCACCCCGTACTCCGATAAAAGTGTTCTTGTTGCAGGTTGGGGGTTGACTCCACGCCATGGCGTGCTGGCCTGCCTCACCGAAAACGGTGAGTTTGAATCCACATTCAATAACGCAAAGGTGCTGCTTCAATCCCTCGGAGAAGGGGTGATGTTTTTTGGTGTTGGACTGGTTGATGGAAAAATCATTGCATCAGGCAGGTTTTGGCAAGAAGACAACACCCCCGAGTTCGTGGTGGTGCGCTACCTGATTAACGGCAAATTGGATACCGATTTTGGCCGCGGAAAAGGCTGGAGCTCAACCCGATTCGAAAATCATTCCACGGTCGCTAACACTATGACCTTGCAAAAAGACGGGCAGGTGCTGGTACTAGGCGATTGGGGTAGCGGCGTCAGCTACGCAGCGCTCATCGCCCGCTTCCTGAACACCACACCATCGGTGGCAGCAACAGCATGAAGATCCTGCAAGCTGGCGATCCGATCGTCTGAGTGATCAGTTGCTGAAAAAAGAAAGCCCCGCCATATGAATGGCGGGGCTTTTTGGTTTCTGATCCGGAAGATGTGTTGTTCTCGCGGACCCCATCGCTGGCAAGCCAGCTCCTACAAGAGCGGTGATAACCCTGTAGGAGCTGGCTTGCCAGCGATGAGGCCAGATCAGGCACCGCAAATTCAATGCCGGTTGATAAACCCCGACAACGCCGCTATCGCTTCCGGCGAGCGCAGCCGCTGAGTGAACAACGCACCCTCCTCTTCTATCACTTTGCGCAGTTGCTCGCGGTCAGGTGCTTTCATCAACTGCTTGCTGATGCGCACCGCTTCCGGTGGCAGGGACTCAAACCGCAACGCCATCTCCCGCGCCTTGGCCAATGCCGCTTCGCCACTGCCCAGCGCTTCGGTCGCAATGCCCCAATCGGCCGCTTGCTCACCGCTGAAACCTTCACCGAGCAACAACAATTGCGCCGCTTTGGCATGCCCGAGCAATCGAGGTAAAAGCAGGCTGGAACCAAACTCCGGGCAGAGTCCGAGGTTGACGAAGGGCATGCGCAATCGCGCATCGCGGGCGACATACACCAGATCGCAATGCAGCAGCAGCGTCGTGCCGATTCCCACGGCGGCGCCAGCCACGGCAGCGACCACCGGTTTGCGGCATTCGAGCAGGTTGAGCATGAAGTGGAATACCGGGCTGTCGAGGTTGCTCGGCGGTTGTTGAATGAAGTCGGCGATGTCGTTGCCGGCGGTGAAGCACTCGGCGGAACCGGTGATCAGCACGGCGTTGATTTCGGGGTCGGTATCAGCCTGTTTCAACGCCTCGGCCAAGTGGCTGTACATCGCACGGGTCAGGGCGTTTTTCTTGTCGGGGCGGTTGAGGCGCAGGGTCAGCAGGCCGCGTTCGCGTTCAATCTGGATGGCATCGGTCATGGTCGGTCTCGCGTCTGGAAATCAGCGCTCAACCGCGGGGCAGGAAGACGTCGGCCAGCAGTTGATTGCGCGGCAGTCCCGCCAGGTACAGGCGCCGGGCGAAGGCGTCGACGCTGTCGGGGGACCCGCAGAGTAAGGCCAGGGTTTGCCGGGAAACAAGCCGCAGTTGCGCCAAAGCCGCGGGCAACTCGGTCGGCGTCCACAGCTCGATGCTGAGGTTCGGGCGGCTGGCGGCCATGGCTTGCAGGGGTTTGGCCAGATAATGCTCATCGGCATCATGGGCCAGGTGAATGACGCGGATGGCGCCCTGGTGATCCTGACGCAGGGCTTCGCGCAAAACGCCGAACAACGGACCCAGCCCGGTGCCGGCGGCCATCAGCCACAACGGTCGGGTGTGCCAGTCGGCGTCGTAATGCAGCGCGCCGCCACGCAGTTCGCCGAGACGCAGCGGGTCGCCGATCTGCAACTGACGCGCAGCATCACTGAATGCACCGGGCTGGCGACAATCAAGGTGAAACTCCAGAAAGCGGTCTTCTCCCGGCAGGCTGGCCAGGGAGTATGGCCGCGCCACGTTTCCGGCCCACAACACCAGATGCTGCCCGGCGCTGTAGCGCAACGGACGCTGAGGGGTCAGGCGCAAACGCAACACGCTGCTGCTCAACCAATCGACGGCGGCGACCTCGGCCGGGCTGCCGTCCTGTAGCGGGTCGAAGGCATGCACCTGCAAATCCTCGACCACCTGACACTGGCACGCCAGGCGCCAGCCTTGCTGACGCTGTTCTGCGCTCAAGGCATCGGGGCGGCTATCGCTCGGCAATCCTTGCGTGCATTGCACCAGGCACGCATGGCAACTGCCGGCGCGGCAACTGTAGGGAACGGACACGCCGTTCTGATTCAACGCGTCGAGCAGGTTGCTGCCCACTGCCACCGACCATTGGCGATCGCCGACCCGCAACTCAGGCATCGACGTTCTCCCACGCCGCCGCGCAACGATTGCGGCCGTCGCGTTTGGCGCGATAGAGCGCCTGATCGGCACGTTGCAAGGCATCGTCGAGATCGTCGCCCGGCTCCAGCAGCGTCATGCCCGCCGACAGGCTGAGATTGCCGACCTTCAGGCCGATCAACTCGACATCGGTGAAGGCAATGCGCAGTCGTTCGCAGCAGGAGGTCAGGCGTTCGCCGCTGCAATCGGGAAGCAACACCACGAACTCTTCGCCGCCATAGCGGGCCAGTACATCGCCCTCGCGCAGGCAGGCGCTGGCCACACCGGCGAAGGCTTGCAGCACTTGATCGCCAGCAGCGTGGCCGTGCATGTCGTTGATGCGTTTGAAGTGATCGAGGTCGATCAGCGCGAGGCCATGCAGCACGCCGGGTTCCATGGCGTTGAGCTCGCGGGAGGCCAGGCGCAGGAAATGCCGGCGATTGAACAGCCCGGTCAATTCGTCGGTAGCCACCAGGTCTTCGAGCTGGCGCATCATTCCGCGCAGGGTGTCCTGATGCGCCTGCAAGGCAAATCGGCGCTGCCGCATCCGCAGGCGTGAGGCCTGGACGTAACGGGCGTAAAGCTCCAGCCAGACCAGCACGATAAACAGCACGCACACCTGCAACGCGGCCAGCGCCGGATCGGCCAACTGAAAGTTGTAGCCCTCCCACAGCGTGATTGCACTGAAACTGAAAAACACCAGCAGCGCGCACCGCAAAAAGGCCCGACGCGACAGGTGAAACAGCCCGAACAACAGAATCAGCACGTAGAACACCAGGAACGCGCCGCGTGCCTCATCCAGATTGGCGATCAGCCAGGTTTGCCAGCCCAGCCCCAGCAACACTTGCGCTTCGGTCAGGCTGGGGTCGGAAAAACGCAAGTTGCAACCGCTGTAAAACACCGCGAACAGTGCCGCCTGACTGATGACCACCAGTGCGCTGCCGACGGCGACATTCGCCAGGGGTTCATCGTAATGACCGGTAAAAAACGCCAGCCACAGCAGCAGTAGAGCCAGGGCGTAGGTGCCGGCCGCAAGGGCAAAACGTTTGAGCAAAAGGCGCTGGATAGCGTTATGGGTCAATCGTTGACTCACCGTGCGAAAGGAGGCTGACCGAGTGTCCTACTCTACAGACCGAATGCCACTTTAGTGGCGTGTCTGATAAATGACCATTCAATTTTCAGGCCGGAAAACCGGCGTCAAGGGCATGACTTTAGACCCTCCCTGAATTTGCGCACAAACCTTTGTAGGAGCCAGCTTGCTGGCGATAGCGGTCTGACAGATACAAATACGCTGACTGCCCCATTGCCATCGCCAGCAAGCTGGCTCCTACAGGGAACAACGCTCCCGCAAGCCGAATCCGCCTGACGGGCCTATGCGACCAACGATTGACTGCCGGCGCGTGTGCCCGCCTGCGAGGCGCGTTATACTGCCGCGCCTTTTTAGCGTCGCGCCAGCATGCCCGGCGTGCCTTGAAAGGTGCTTGCAACCGACCGATGCACCCAAGCTGCAAGCACCTTATTGAATGTTCCCGTCTTTTAGAGGAGCGCGACTCATGACCGTGATCAAGCAAGACGACCTGATTCAGAGCGTTGCCGACGCCCTGCAATTCATTTCCTATTACCACCCCGTGGATTTCATCCAGGCGATGCACGAAGCCTACCTGCGCGAAGAATCGCCAGCGGCCCGTGACTCGATGGCGCAAATCCTGATCAACTCGCGCATGTGCGCCACCGGCCACCGCCCGATCTGCCAGGACACCGGCATCGTCACCGTGTTCGTTCGCGTGGGCATGGACGTACGTTGGGATGGCGCCACCATGGGCCTGGACGACATGATCAACGAAGGCGTGCGCCGGGCTTACAACCTGCCGGAAAACGTCCTGCGTGCCTCGATCCTCGCCGACCCGGCGGGCGCTCGTAAAAACACCAAGGACAACACCCCGGCCGTTATCCACTACTCCATCGTTCCGGGTAATACCGTGGAAGTGGACGTGGCGGCCAAGGGCGGCGGTTCCGAGAACAAGTCGAAAATGGCCATGCTCAACCCGTCCGACTCGATCGTCGACTGGGTACTGAAGACCGTTCCGGAAATGGGCGCCGGCTGGTGCCCACCGGGCATGCTCGGCATCGGCATCGGCGGCACCGCCGAGAAAGCCGCCGTCATGGCCAAGGAAGTGTTGATGGAATCCATCGACATTCACGAGCTGAAAAAGCGCGGCCCGTCCAACCGTATCGAAGAGATGCGTCTGGAGCTGTTCGAGAAGGTCAACCAACTGGGCATCGGCGCCCAGGGCCTCGGTGGCCTGACCACCGTGCTCGACGTGAAGATCATGGATTACCCGACCCACGCCGCTTCGTTGCCGGTGTGCATGATCCCGAACTGCGCCGCCACCCGTCACGCGCACTTCGTGCTCGACGGTTCCGGCCCGGCCTCCCTGGAAGCGCCACCGCTGGACGCCTACCCGGAAATCGTCTGGGAAGCCGGCCCGTCGGCCCGTCGCGTCAACCTCGACACCCTGACCCCGGAAGAAGTACAAAGCTGGAAGCCGGGCGAAACCGTCCTGCTCAACGGCAAGATGCTCACCGGTCGCGACGCCGCGCACAAGCGCATGGTCGAGATGCTGAACAAGGGTGAAACCCTGCCGGTGGATCTGAAAGGTCGCTTCATCTACTACGTCGGCCCGGTTGATCCGGTGCGCGAAGAAGTGGTTGGCCCGGCTGGCCCGACTACCGCGACGCGGATGGACAAGTTCACCCGTCAGATCCTCGAGCAAACCGGCCTGTTGGGCATGATCGGCAAATCCGAACGCGGCCCGACCGCAATCGATGCGATCAAGGACCACAAGGCCGTTTACCTGATGGCGGTTGGCGGCGCGGCTTATCTGGTGGCACAAGCCATCAAGAAATCCCGCGTGGTGGCTTTCGCTGAACTGGGGATGGAAGCCATCTACGAGTTCGACGTGAAGGACATGCCGGTGACGGTTGCGGTCGACAGCAAAGGTGAATCGGTACACATCACCGGTCCTGCCATCTGGCAGAAAAAGATCAGTGAGAGTCTGGCGGTAGAAGTGCAGTAAGTTGCGCTGAAACGCCCCTGAAAAAACCGGCCTGTTGGTGACGACAGACCGGTTTTTTTTCGCCTGGAGTAATCCCGGAATTTCCCCGGCTAACAGGGCTGACCTGTCAGATATGACAGGTCACAGCCGCCGCAGCCCCTGATAAGTTGAATGCACTTGTGCGTCCTTGTCAGGTGGAAACGGAAATGGCCACGGAAGAACAAAAAGGCACTATCAATATTTCAGCCCCCGCCCAACCGAAAATCGGCGGCGCCATTGCCAGTTTTGGCGGCTGGGGAGCAGTGGGGACTACAGGTTCGGCCTCGTTGGCCATACCGGTGCCCATTTCCCAGGCTCCCAATCGGGAAATGGTGCCGGCTCTTTCGCTGAGCTACAGCAGCCACGTGGGCAACAGTATTTTCGGTATCGGCTGGCATTTGACCGTCAATGCGATAACGGTGCGCACGAGCAAGGGCGTTCCACTGTACGACAAGCGCAAGGATCTGATGGTCGGCGCCGATGGCGAAACCTGGATGCCGGAGCTGGATGCCCAGGGCGAGATCGTTGACAGACCCGTCACTCTCGGGACAACAAATTATCGAGCCATTCGCTATCAGCCACGCATCGAGGGCGGTTTTGCCAAAATCGAACGGCTGGTCAGTGACGACGATGCGGCCGGTTTCTGGTTGATTCATAGCGCCGACGGCAATCGCCATGTCTATGGCAAGACGCTGGCCTCGCGCCGGGTAGAACCCAGGGACGAGAACAAACCCCAGGAGCCCGAACGCGTCGGAGTCTGGCTGCTGGACGAAACCGTCACGCCTCGGGGCGAGCACATCGTCTATGAATACAAAGCCGAAACGCAGAATCCGGTCGCGCCCGATTTTCGCGACTACCGTGCCCAGAGGTATTTGCAGCGAGTGCTGTACGGCAATGCAGTGGCGGAGTCAGAGCTGTATTCGTTGAAAGACGGTGGCTGGAAGGACGTCGACTTCCACTTTCATCTGCTGTTCGATTACGGCGAACGCAGCCACGACCTGACGCAAATACCGGTCTATGGCCCCGAGTACTTGCAGGGAGGCGATCAGCACGACAAATGGCTCGAACGCAGCGACCCGTTCTGGAATCACGATTACGGATTCGAACTGGGCACGCGGCGCCTCTGTCGGCAGGTGCTGATGTTTCACCATTTCCGCAACGAACTGGGTGACTCACCAACGCTGGTCCAACGGCTTTTTCTGCAGCACCGCCAGGGTGCGCTGGAATACAACCACCTGACTGCCGCTCATCTTCAGGCCTACGATCAACAAGGCAAAGTCGAGAGCCGGCCGCCGTTCGAATTCAGCTATGCGCCCTTCGATCTGAAAAAAGCCGATCAACCCGGCTGGAAAGCGTTCCCGCAGATGCCAGGCCTCAATGACGGTCAGCGTTACCAATTGGTGGATTTGTACGGTAAAGGCATGCCCGGCATTTTATGTCGCTACGACAAGGCCTGGTTCTACCGCGAACCGTTGCGCGATAACTACCCCAGCGATGACGTTCGCTACGGCGACCTGACTGAACAGCCATACACTCCGCTGGCCGACAGCAGTAAATCGCTGCGTCAGACGCTCACCGACCTGAACGGTGACGGCAAGCTCGAATGGGGTGTACACGCGCCGACCATGAATGGCTGCTTCACCATGAACCCTGACCGCCAGTGGTCAGGATTTGTCCCCTACAAAGCCTTCCCGCTGGAGTACTTCCATCCTCAGGCGCAGATGGCCGACCTGGTAGGCGACGGTCGCACTCACGTGGCCCTGATCGGCAGTAACAGCGTGCGGTTGTACACCAATCTGGGCGATGACAAGGGGTTCAGTGCCGGCCGGAATGTAGAGCACGACAACGACGATGCCCTGCCACTGCCGAGCAATTCTGAAACCGAAGTGGTGGGCTTCAGTGACGTGCTGGGCAGCGGCAAACAGCACCTGTTCCGTCTCCGTCACAACAGCCTGGAGTGCTGGCCCAACCTCGGTCACGGGCGTTTTGGTAATCGAATAGTGCTCAGCACCCCGACGTTTCCTTACGAGTCATTCAATGCTTCGCAAGTCTTGCTGGCGGATCTGGATGGTTCGGGGGCAACTGACCTGATTTATCTGGAATCCGATCGGATGCGGGTGTTCATGAACCACTGTGGCAAGGGTTTCGCCGCCGAGTCGATTGATCTGCCCTGGCCTGAAGGCGTGCGCTACGACCGGTTGTGCCAGGTCACGACTGCCGACCTGCTGGGACTGGGCTGCACCAGTGTGGTCCTGACCGTACCGCACATGTCGCCCCGGCACTGGCGCTACGATTTCGTCAAAGCCAAACCGTATCTGGTCAACCGCAGCAACAACAACATGGGCACGCTCAGCCTCATCGACTATCGCAGTTCGGCACAGGAGTTCCTTGACGAGGAATACGAGCACCATCAGATCGATAATGACAAGGTCGTCGAGTCCGGTGTGCCGTTCGCCATGCACCTGGTCAAGCGCCAGACCCAGATCGATGAAATCACCGGCAATAAACTGACCCAGCTCATGAGTTACCGCCAGGGTTATTACGACCCCTTCGAACGGGAGTTCCGTGGTTTTGGCCTGTTATTGCAGACCGATACCGAAGCGACCGAGGCGGAACGCAGAAGCCTGGGCTTCACCGCGCCGATCCTGAGTAAAACCTGGTTTCACACGGGCAAGACCATTGATCCGCCAAGGGACGGGTATTACAGCAGCGATGTGCAGGCCGTTGCGCTGAAAGCCACCAAACTGGAACGTTTTCACGCGCGCGACAAGGCCGGCGAACCGCTGGAGCCTGACGAAGAAACGGCCCGCCAGATCGCACGTGCGCTCAGTGGCTCGACGCTGCGCTCTGAAATTTTCGCTCGGGATAACCCGGTTGTGCCGTATGCAGTGACGGAAGCCCGCTATCAGGTACGCCTGTTGCGGGCAAAAAGCGAGCATTACCCCTATGCCGTGCTGCAACCCATGGCGCTGGAATCCATCAGCTATCAGTACGAACCTGAACTGGCGGACGACCCGCGCTGCGAACACAGCCTCAGCCTGAAATGGGACGAGTTCGGCAGCGTACTCCACGCGATGATCGTCTACTACGCCCGGCGCAAAACCGACGCAACGCCGCCCTTTGAAGACGAGCATAAAAACCGCTATTGGAAAGATGCCCACGATGAGGCGTAGCAGTGCTGGTATTTGACCGAGTCCAAGGCCGAATTCATTCACGTGTACGACGAAGCGACCTGGAAGCCGGGTATGCCTTTTCGACTGGGGTTGCCGTATCGGGAGCGCAGTAATGCGCTGGTGCTGGAAAAGGCGCAGTTGAGTATCAAAGATATCCACCACGAGAACTTTCTGGAGTGGAGCAAGGACGAGGGTGAATGGGCGAAGCAGTCGGTGCTCGCGGGCATGTCGATGCAGCTCTACACCGATCCTCTCAACAGTCAGACACTGGAACAAGGCAAGGCGACTGTCCATGCGCTGCTGGCCCATGTGGTGATTGCCGAACTGTATCGCAGGGCCTTGAGCGCTTATGACAAGCTCAAGGACAAAGACGGCAACATGCCCTTCAACCTCAAGGAGAAGCTCGAATCACCCGAGGTGGGTTACCACATCATGAAGTGGTTCTTGCCTGAGGTTGAGCAGTCGGAGCCCACCGACCCGACTGACGCGAAGGAATACCTGTGGTCGATTCACCGAGGGTTTCCGAAATACTATGATTCCGAGGGTTTCTACAACGTCGAATCCTTCCAGCAAACCCGAAGCCACGGCATCACCAAAGTCACCTACGACCCTTACTGGTGCCTGCACACAGCCATCGAATTGCCGGACGGTTGCATCACTCAGATCGTCGACACTGATTACTGCACGTTTCTGCCCGCAGCGATCAAAGACCCCAATCAAAACACCCAGGAAGCGCGCTACAACGCTTTTGGCGAAGTGCTGGTCACCAGTTTTTATGGCACCGAACTGGGTGAGGCGGTCGGCTTCGACCCGCTGAGCGACTACGTGCGCCCCGACGACCGCAGTCCGGCCCATGCCATCGAATCGCCCTTTGTCGCCATCGGCAATTACGCCATGGCCATGTTCAGCGACGCGTTCAGCTGGATGGGCCGTCTGCCGACAACCGAGCCGCCCGCTGAGGAATGGCTGACCTGGGCGCTGGCAGAAGGGTTTGTGCTACCCAGCGGCCACCTTTGTGATCGCGCTCGCGAGCATCTGCACGAACTTGAAACCCCCACACCCTCCGAGCGACTTCTCCAGCAATACGTCGACGCCGCCCATCGTGAGCCGGTTCACATCGCGATCCTGCAAGCAGACCGTTATCCCGGCGATCCGGAGTTACAGATTCGCATCGCCATCAGCCATCAGGACGGCTTCAGCCGGGTACTGCAAACCAAGCAGGAGGTCGAACCGGGCAAGGCTTGGGTGGTGTTGGACGACGGCACCTTGAAACTCAAGGACGATGGCACCCCGGACGAAGCCTTAGCCGCGCGACGCTGGCGGGTCAGCGAGCCGGTCGAATACAACAACAAGGGTGAAAAAGTGCGGATCTACCGGCCGTATTTCGCGGATAGGTGGATAAACATCAAAGACCACTCAATGCGTAAACACGCCTATCACGACCAGCAGTTCTACGATGCTGCAGGGCGTCCGACCGAAACCGTGCTGGCGAAAAAAATGCTGCAAGGTGATCCACCGGAGCTGAAACCGCTGCGCCGGGAAATGTGGTACTGGATCTGGTGCACCGTGGCGTTTGACGAGAATGATCTGTTTGAGCCGCCACCACCCGAAAAGCGCCGAACCAACAGAACGCTCCATTGAACATGAGCATCCATTCGCATACGCCACAACTGGCGGTCATCGACAACCGTGGCCTGCCAGTTCGTCAGGTCGCGTACTGGCGGCGAGACGCGGCTGAGCTCAGGCCCGAAGCGCTGGTGACGGCTCAGGAGCATGACGGCGCCGGTCGCCTGGTGGCGCAACGGGATCCGCGCTTCCTCGCGCCCGCGTCCCGCCCGAACATGGCCACGGTTTACAGCCTGTCTGGCGCGGCGTTGTGCACTGAAAGTCGCGACGCCGGATGGCGTCTGGGCTTGCCGGACAGGACCGGGCACATGCGCGAGCATTGGGATGGTCGAGGCAGTCATTGGCAGAATGAGTACGACGCACAGCGACGGCTGACCGCAGTCCTTGAACAAACCCGAGGCTCGACCTTACGTACTGTCGAACGCCTGACCTATGCAGACAACGCTGGTGAGTTCGTGGAGCGCAATCAGTGCGGACAGGTGATTCGTCACGATGATAGGGCCGGTTGCGTCTGGCTCAATCAACAGGCGCTGAGCGGTGGTTTGATCCGCCAGACCCGGCGCTTTTTACCTGAAAATTCTGATGTGCAGGTCGATTGGTCCGCTGACGAAGCGGAACGCGACGCCCTGCTGCAACCCGGCGCGGGTTACATCACAGCGAGCCGTTTCGGGCCGTCGGGGCAAGTGTTTGAACAGACCGATGCCGGTGGTCATCGACAACACTTCAGCGTTGATCGCGCCGGGCAATTGCAACGCATTGACCTGACCCTCGACTCTCAAGGCCCGCAACCGCTGTTGAAAGCGGCGAGCTACAACGCCGAAGGCCAACTGCTGACTCAGGTGACCGGCAACGACGTCACCAGCAGCGCAACCTACGAGGCGGCGAGCGGCCGGTTGAAGCGCTTGACCGCCACCACCTCGGCATGTGCTCGCTTGCAGGACCTGCGTTATGAGTACGACCCGGTCGGCAACATCCTGCGACTGGTGGACCATACCCAACCCGTCACGTTTTTCGCCAACCAGCGTGTAGCGGCAGAAAACACTTACACCTACGACAGTCTTTACCAACTGATCTGCGCCACGGGTCGTGAGACTGCCAATGCCGGGCAGATCCCCGGTCTGCCGGAACTGATCACGCCCAGTCCCATCGACCCCGGGCGGCTGCTCAACTACACCGAATACTACGCGTACGACGCCAGTGGTAACCGCACCGAACTGCGTCATGTCAGTGATGGAAATCCGTTCAGGCAACAGCTGCGCGTCGATCCGCAGAGCAACCGCGCCCTGCCCTGGAACGACGGTGAAGACGAGCCGGACTTCCCACGCAATTTCGACGCAAACGGCAACCAGCAATATCTGGCCCCCGGTGCACAGCCGATGTCCTGGGACGCGTTGAATCATTTGCAAAGCGTGACCACCGTCGGCCGCCCGACCGAGGCCGATGACGCTGAAGGGTATCGCTACAACGCAGCCGGTGAACGGGTGGCCAAGTTCAGCAGCCAACAGGCCCATGCCGTGGCTCATCGGCGTGTCGTTCATTACCTTCCGGGGCTGGAAGTGCGCACCAGCGATGACGACGAAGAACTTCAGGTCATCTGCGTTCCGCTGGCCCGTGGCAGCGTGCGGTGCCTGCATTGGGTCAAGGGCAAGCCCGGGGATATCGAGGCCGATCAGTTGCGCTACAGCGTTGACGATCATCTGGGGTCTTGCAGCCTGGAACTGGATAAACACGCGGGTGTGATCAGCCACGAGGGTTATTACCCCTATGGCGGGACGGCGTGGTGGGCGGCGCGTTCGAAGGTCGATGCGGATTACAAGACCGTTCGGTATTCGGGCAAGGAACGGGATGCGTGTGGGCTTTATTATTATGGGTTTCGGTATTTTGCGCCGTGGTTGGGGCGGTGGGTGAATCCGGATCCTGCGGGAGATGTTGATGGGCTTAATTTTTTTAAAATGGTAGGCAACAACCCCGTTGCGTACAGAGATATGCAAGGTCGGGAAAAAACTCCAATCAACAAAGAGATAATTTTAATATGGGCTGGCGAAAACCCTGAAAAACTGAAAGATCGCTCAGAAAACATTAACAATATCGTTTCACAAGCCGACGGTTACAAGGTACATCTTTTCCTGGACAGTTATGTTGAGGATTCATTTAACGAAACCCTCAAAGACCTAAAAGTGCATGAGGTGCACTCATTGCAAGGCAGTGATATCTTTAACAAGTTCTACACTACTCCCGCATCGGCCCTCTACGACGATTTCAGGAATTCTGGCGAAAAAAATCTGGCGTTTGCAGTAGATGTATTAAGAATGCATTTAGTAAACGAACGCGGCGGCCTTTACTCCGACTCCGACGACATCTATTACGACGATAACAAAAAGGGAAGATATTCCCGACTAGGATCTACGCCACTGGAAGCAGAACCCGATCAAGTGCTTACATTATTACCTGGCACTAGTGACTGGAACAAAACTCCTCACATATACAACAGCTCATTCGCCGCCCACGCAAACAATGCATCATTAAGCGCAATACTGGATGAAATGGTCATACGTTATAATAAAGCAGTTAAATCAGTTGAAAAATTAGACCCAATGGGCTTGGGTTTCATGACGCTTCACGACAAAAAACTAGACAGGACAAACCTTCTGACATCAATGGTGGGTGCCGGTGTTCTGACGGATATTTTAAGACAAAGAGACCCTGTATTCGACAGTATTGTCACCCACTTCGCTGATTACGAGGCAGGTAGAACCACGGTCCTTAACGAAGAGCTTATAACGCAATCGGACATACTAATGCCACTCTCCCGATATATAGATGCTGGAGGAATGGGCACTTGGTAAATAGAATGAACCCTCTGTAAACACATGCTATTGTGCCCGCCCATACGGCTGCGTGTTACTCATTGCATGATCCAGACTGCCCGCGCTGTGCGCCTGACACTCTACTCCCTTGTCATCGTTGCCGGTGCCGCCATCGCCGCCACGCTAGCCATGCGCCACGCCGAGCGCCAGGCCCTGGTGGAAGATGCCGCCCGCGCCAATCTGCAACTGGGCTTGTACGCCACGTCCCTGCACACCCTGATCGAACGCTACCGCGCCCTGCCCGCCGTGCTGGCGCTGGACCCGGAGCTGCGTTCGGCGCTAAACGGTCCGGTGACACCGGAACAGCAGGACGCGCTGAACCGCAAACTGGAAAAGATCAATGGCGCAGCAGAGTCTTCGACCCTGGAACTGCTCGATCACACCGGCCTCGCCGTGGCGGCGAGCAACTGGCGTTTGCCCAGCAGTTACGTCGGTCACAACTACGGTTTTCGCCCCTACTTCAGCCAGACCCGCACCCAAGGCACCGGGCGATTTTATGCGGTGGGCGTGACCAGCGGGATTCCCGGTTACTTCCTGTCCAGCGCCGTCACCGATGACGGCGGGAAGTTTCTCGGCGCCATGGTGGTGAAGCTCGAATTTCCCGAACTGGAGCGCGAATGGCGTCAGGGCAGCGACACGCTGCTGGTCAGCGATGCACGCGGGATCATCTTCATCGCCAATCAGCCGGGCTGGCGCTATCGCCAGTTGAAACCGCTGAGTGAAAGCGACCACGCCGAACTCAAGGCCACCCGCCAATACGACAAGCAGCCGCTGACGCTGCTCGGCTATCAAACATTGCGGCGCTTTGACGACAACAGCGAACTGGCGCGGGTCGAAGGCCCGGACGGCAAAGCGGATTACCTGTGGGAATCCCTGCCGCTGACCGCCGAGGGCTGGACGCTGCACTTGCTGCGTCGTCCGCAGGTGGCGTTCGAAGACAGTCGCAATGCCGCCCTCGCCGCTGCCGGGTTGTGGCTGACGCTGGTGTTTCTGCTGCTGTTCCTCAACCAGCGCTGGCGCCTGGCCAAGATGCGTCAGCGCAGTCGCGAAGAACTCGAGCAGTTAGTGGAAGAACGTACCCGCGACCTGCGCACGGCGCAGGACGGTCTGGTGCAATCGGCCAAACTGGCCGCTCTCGGCCAGATGTCGGCAGCGCTGGCCCATGAAATCAATCAGCCGCTGACCGCCCAGCGCATGCAATTGGCGACGCTGCGGTTGCTGCTGGATCACGGCCGGGTCGAAGACGCCTACAAGGCACTGAAACCGGTGGATGAGATGCTGACGCGCATGGCCGCCCTCACCGGCCACCTGAAAACCTTCGCCCGCAAAAGCCCCAGCGGCTTGCGCGAACGCCTGGACCTGGCTTCGGTGGTGGACCAATCGCTGCAACTGCTCGACACGCGCCTGCGCGATGAGCAAGTCAGCACCGTGCTGCACCTGACACGCCCGGCGTGGGTGCGCGGCGATGCGATTCGCCTGGAGCAGGTGCTGATCAATCTGCTGCGCAACGCCCTGGATGCGATGCAGGATAAACCCTGCAAACGCCTGGAAATCCGCCTCGAAGCCGACGAACAACTGTGGCGTCTGAGCGTCATCGACAACGGTGGCGGCATCGCCGAAGAAAATCTGTCGAAGGTCTTCGATCCGTTTTTCACCACCAAACCGGTGGGCGATGGCCTGGGCATCGGTCTGGCCGTATCCTTTGCCATCGTTCACGAATCGGGCGGACGCCTGAGCGCCGCTAATCACGACAACGGCGCGGTGTTCGCCCTCACCCTGCCCATCGATCCGGAGGCGCCTGGCGCATGCTGAATTCTGTGATGGTGGTCGACGACGAAAGCAGCATCCGCAGCGCCGTCGAACAATGGCTGAGCCTGTCGGGTTTCGAGGTGCAGTTGTTCAGCCGCGCCGATGAATGCCTGGCTCAGCTGCCCAAGCATTTCCCCGGTGTGATCCTCAGCGACGTGCGCATGCCCGGCATGACCGGGCTGGAACTGCTCGCCGAAGTGCAGCGCCGCGATGCCGATTTGCCGGTGATTCTGCTGACCGGCCACGGCGATGTGCCGATGGCGGTCGATGCGATGCGCGATGGCGCCTACGACTTTCTCGAAAAACCCTTCAGCCCGGAAACCCTGCTCGGCAGCCTGCGCCGTGCGCTGGACAAGCGCCGACTGGTGCTGGAAAACCGCGCGTTGCACGAGCAGGCCGATAACCGCGCCAAACTCGACGCGACCTTGCTCGGCGTGTCCCGTGGCTTGCAGACATTGCGTCGGCAAGTGCTGGATCTGGCGGCGTTGCCGGTCAACGTGTTGATTCGCGGTGAAACCGGCAGCGGCAAGGAGCTGGTCGCCCGTTGCCTGCACGACTTCGGTCCGCGTGCCGACAAGCCGTTTGTCGCGCTGAACTGTGCGGCGATTCCCGAGCAATTGTTCGAGGCCGAGCTGTTCGGACACGAGAGCGGCGCGTTCACCGGCGCTCAGGGCAAACGCATCGGCAAGCTTGAATACGCCGATGGCGGCACGCTGTTTCTCGATGAAATCGAAAGCATGCCGCTGGCCCAACAGGTGAAATTGCTGCGGGTGTTGCAGGAGCAGAAGCTGGAGCGCTTGGGTTCCAATCAGAGCATTCGCGTGGATTTACGGATCATTGCTGCGACCAAACCGGATTTGCTGGACGAGGCGCGGGCCGGGCGTTTTCGCGAGGATCTGGCCTATCGGCTGAACGTTGCCGAGTTGCGCTTGCCGCCGTTGCGTGATCGACGCGAAGACATTCCGTTGTTGTTCGAGTCGTTTGCGCACAAGGCTGCCGAGCGACTGGGTCGCACGATTGCGCCGCTGAGCGGCCCGCAGTTGAGCCATCTGTTGAGCCACGACTGGCCGGGCAATGTGCGCGAACTGGCGAACGTGGCCGAACGGCAAGTATTGGGGCTGGAAGAGCCCACGCCTGCGGGTATCGATCCGGGGCAGTCGCTGGCAGCGCAGCAGGAAGCGTTCGAAGCGCATTGCCTGCGCGCGGCGTTGACGCGGCACAAGGGCGATGTGAAAGCGGTGCTGGAAGAGCTGCAACTGCCGCGCCGCACCTTCAATGAAAAGATGCAGCGGCATGGCCTGACCCGCGAGATGTTCCTCTAACGGCCAACACAAACCCTGTAGGAGCGAGGCTTGCCCGCGAAGAAGTCAGCGCGGTCTACCTGAAACACCGCATTATCGTTCTTCGCGGGCGAGCCTCGCTCCTACAGGATTACGAAGATGCGCGGATTTTCGCTCGTTACTCCGCCAACCATAAGCGGATTTCCGCTCACTCAAACCTCAACCCCCCTCTAAACCGGCCCTCCCCCCGTTGGCACACCTCCTGCTATAGCCCTCGCAGGCTGCGTTTAAACGCGCTCCACAAAAACAATTAAACGAAGGATCCTTCAATGGATAACTCCAACGCCCTGCCCCTTGGGTCGGCTGCCGTGCCGGTCAAAGAAAGAACCACCGCCAGTCGTATCAAATCGATCTTCAGCGGTTCGGTCGGCAACATGGTCGAGTGGTACGACTGGTACGTCTATGCCGCCTTCTCCCTGTACTTCGCCAAAGCGTTTTTCCCCAAAGGCGACACCACCGCCCAACTGCTGAATACCGCCGCGATCTTCGCCGTGGGCTTCCTGATGCGCCCGATCGGTGGCTGGCTGATGGGCCTCTACGCCGACAAGGCCGGGCGTAAACGCGCATTGATGGCCTCGGTGTACCTGATGTGCTTCGGCTCGCTGCTGATTGCCCTGAGCCCCGGTTATGAAACCATCGGCATCGGCGCGCCGATCCTGCTGGTGTTCGCCCGTCTGCTGCAAGGCCTGTCGGTCGGTGGCGAATACGGCACCTCGGCCACCTACCTCAGCGAAATGGCGACCAAGGAGCGTCGCGGTTTCTACTCCAGCTTCCAGTACGTGACCCTGATCTCTGGCCAGCTCATCGCACTGGCGGTGCTGATCGTGTTGCAACAAGTGCTGACCACCGAAGAGCTGTACGCGTGGGGCTGGCGTATTCCGTTCGCCATCGGCGCGCTGTGTGCCGTGGTCGCGCTTTACCTGCGCCGTGGCATGGAAGAGACCGAGTCGTTCACCAAGGTCAAGAAAGAGAAAAAAGAAAGCGCCATGCGCACGCTGATGCGCCATCCCAAGGAACTGATGACCGTGGTCGGCCTGACGATGGGCGGCACCCTGGCGTTCTACACCTACACCACGTACATGCAGAAATACCTGGTGAACACCGTCGGCATGAGCATCTCCGACTCCACCACCATTTCCGCTGCCACGCTGTTCCTGTTCATGTGCCTGCAACCGATCATCGGCGGGCTGTCGGACAAGGTCGGTCGTCGGCCGATCCTGATCGCCTTCGGCATCCTCGGCACACTGTTCACCGTGCCGATCCTCACCACCCTGCACACCATCCAGTCGTGGTGGGGCGCGTTCTTCCTGATCATGGCGGCGCTGATCATCGTCAGCGGCTACACCTCGATCAACGCCGTGGTGAAAGCCGAGCTGTTCCCGACCGAAATCCGCGCCCTGGGCGTTGGCCTGCCGTACGCCCTGACCGTGTCGATCTTCGGCGGCACCGCTGAATACATCGCGCTGTGGTTCAAGAGCATCGGCATGGAAACCGGTTACTACTGGTATGTCACCGCGTGTATTGCCGTGTCGTTGCTGGTGTACATCACCATGAAAGACACCCGCAAACATTCGCGGATCGAGACGGACTAAGCTCGTCAGCGCAACAAAAAAATGGGGCAGACCTTAGCGGGTCTGCCCCTTTTTTTGCCCCAGCACAAAACCCTGTAGGAGCCGGCTTGCTGGCGAT
>NZ_JAGYFX010000051.1:0-47064 GCF_019946615.1 Pseudomonas sp. BF-R-01 | reverse complement strand
CGATGTCGACTGATTGACCGCAATCGCCAGCAAGCCGGCTCCTACAGGTGTGTTATGCGGGCACAAAAAAAGGCGCGCCACCCGATGGGTGGCGCGCCTTTTGTGTAACGGTCGCGGGTTAGCTGCCTGCGACTGTCATCCGCTCGATCAGCACCGAACCTGTGCGAATGTTGCTGCGCAATTCCAGGTCGTTACCCACCGCAATGATCTGTTTGAACATGTCACGCATGTTGCCGGCGATGGTCACTTCCTGGACGGCGAACTGGATTTCGCCATTCTCGACCCAGTAACCCGCCGCGCCACGGGAGTAATCGCCCGTGACCATGTTCAGGCCCTGGCCCATCAGCTCGGTGACCAGCAAGCCACGGCCCATGCGACGCAGCAACGCCGCCTGATCTTCATCGCCATGGGTGACGAACAGGTTGTGCACGCCGCCGGCGTTGGCCGTGCTCGGCATGCCGAGTTTGCGACCGGAATAGGTGCCGAGGATGTAGGACACCAACTCACCTTTTTCGACGAACGGTTTGGCGTAGGTCGCCAGGCCATCGCCGTCAAACGCCGAGCTGCCCATTGCACGCATCAAATGCGGACGCTCATCGATGGTCAGCCATTCCGGGAACAGCTTCTGACCCAAGGTCCCTTCAAGGAACGACGATTTGCGATACAGACTGCCGCCGGAAATCGCCGAAAGGAAACTGCCGAACAAGCCACCGGCCAGCTCAGCGGAAAACAATACCGGTACTTCACAGGTCGGCACCGGACGCGCGCCCAGTCGGCTCGCCGCCCGCTGCGCGGCACGCTGGCCGATGCTCGCCGGGTCAGCCAGCAAGTTGCCCTGGCGATTGACGTCGTACCAGTAATCACGCTGCATCTGGCCGTCGGCTTCGGCGATCATGACGCAGCTCAAGCTATGACGAGTCGATGCATAGCCGCCGATAAAACCGTGGCTGTTGCCGTAAACGCGGCAGCCCTGATGCGTGCTGAGGGTGGTGCCGTCGGCGTTCTTGATCCGGCTGTCGGTAGCAAATGCCGCAGCTTCACAGCTCAGGGCCATCTCGATGGCTTGTTCCGGTGTGATGTCCCACTGATGGAACAGGTCGAAATCCTGCAGATCCTTGGCCATCAGCGCGGCATCCGCCAGGCCGGCGGCTTCGTCTTCGGAGGTGTGTTTAGCGATGGCCAGCGCCGCAGCGACGGTTTCACGAATCGCTTCAGGACCACTGGCCGACGTGCTGGCCGAGCCCTTGCGCTGCCCGACGTACAAGGTGATGCCAAAGCCCTGATCGCGGTTGAATTCGACGGTTTCGACCTCGCGCTGACGCACCGATGTGGACAGGCCCTGCTCCAGGGACACCGCCACTTCACAGGCACTGGCGCCCTGACGCTTGGCTTCAGCGATGATCTGCTCGACTTGTTCTTGCAGTGCCGGCAACGCTTGTGGGCCGACGCTTTCAACTGCACTCATGCTGTTCTCCACTCAAATTCTGCTTTCGGTAAAGGCCTTCGAGCGACCGGGCCGGACAAGCGGCCCCCGACTGGTTATCATGGCGGCGTTTCTTTGCGGACGGCCACCATGGTTGATTCTTACGACGACTCCCTCGATACGGGAGAAAAAAGCAAATCCCAGGTTAAACGCGAGCTGCATGCTCTGGTTGACCTCGGCGAACGCCTTACAACGCTCAAGCCTGACTTGCTGGCAAAACTCCCGTTGACCGACGCTCTGCGCCGGGCTCTGGGCGATGCGCCCAAGCACACCGCGAATATCGCGCGTAAACGGCACCTTATGTTCATCGGCAAACTGATGCGCGATCAGGACACTGACGCCATTCTGACTTTGCTCGATCAACTCGATGCCTCCACCCGGCAGTACAACGAACGTTTCCATGGCCTGGAACGCTGGCGCGATCGCTTGATCGCGGGCGACGATGCAGTCCTGGAGAAGTTCGTGCTCGACTACCCGGAGGCTGATCGTCAGCAGTTGCGCTCCCTGATCCGTCAGGCCCAGCACGAACTGGCGACCAACAAGCCACCGGCATCGAGCCGTAAAATATTCAAGTACATCCGTGAGCTGGACGAGACTCAACGCGGTCTGCGTTGAGTCTCTTCTCGGGTGAGTCGCCACGCGGCTCACCCGAAGCTCCATCCCTTACGATCCTGTACCACCCACAGTGATCGCATCGATTTTCAGCGTTGGCTGGCCGACACCCACCGGCACCGACTGCCCATCCTTGCCGCACGTGCCCACGCCGCTGTCCAGCGCCAGGTCATTACCGACCATCGACACCTTGCTCATCGCTTCAGGCCCGTTGCCGATCAACGTTGCGCCTTTGACCGGCGCTGTAATCTTGCCGTCTTCGATCAGGTACGCCTCGCTGGTGGAGAACACGAACTTGCCGCTGGTGATGTCCACCTGGCCGCCGCCAAGGTTGGCGCAGTAGATGCCGCGCTTCACCGAGGCGATGATTTCCGCCGGATCGCTTTCGCCCGCCAGCATGTAGGTATTGGTCATGCGCGGCATTGGCAGGTGCGCGTAGGACTCACGGCGACCGTTGCCGGTGCGGGCGACGCCCATCAGGCGCGCGTTGAGCTTGTCCTGCATGTAGCCTTTGAGTACGCCGTTTTCGATCAGCGTGGTGCACTCGGTCGGGGTGCCTTCGTCGTCGACGCTCAACGAACCGCGACGACCGGCCAGCGTGCCGTCATCGACGATGGTGCAGAGCTTGGACGCAACCATCTCGCCCATACGGCCACTGTAAGCGGAGCTGCCCTTGCGGTTGAAATCGCCTTCCAGACCGTGACCGACCGCTTCGTGCAGCAACACGCCGGACCAGCCCGAACCCAACACCACCGGCAACGTACCGGCCGGTGCCGGAATGGCTT
Source organism: Pseudomonas sp. BF-R-01 (assembly GCF_019946615.1). NCBI lineage: Bacteria > Pseudomonadati > Pseudomonadota > Gammaproteobacteria > Pseudomonadales > Pseudomonadaceae > Pseudomonas > Pseudomonas sp. BF-R-01. Next base: position 44,184 of record NZ_JAGYFX010000051.1, on the reverse strand, counting down.
CGAGGTTGACCAGCGCCTGACGCAACGCTTCACGGGCGTAGCCCATGGCGCGGTCGTCGCTGAGGAAATAACGGTAATCGGTACGCCCGCCGCCGCCATGGCCGCCGCGCTCGCGGCGACCGTTCTGCTCGACGATGACGCTGACATTGAAGCGCACCAGCGGCCGCACATCCGCCGCTAGGCTGCCGTCGGTCGAAGCGACAAGAATGCGCTCCCAGACGCCGGCCATGCTCACGGTCACTTGCTGGATACGCGGGTCGAGAGCGCGAGTCGCGACATCGATGCGTTTGAGCAGTTCGACTTTCTCGGCGCGGGTCAGCACTTCCAGCGGGTTGTCCGGCCCGTACAACTGGGCGACGTCCTGAGTGGTGAAGGCCTGCACCGTGCCATTCTGTCCGGCGCGGGAGATCGAGCGCGCAGCACGGGCCGCAGCGCCAAGGGCTTCGAGGGTAATGGCATTGCTGTAGGCAAAACCGGTTTTCTCACCCGATTGCGCGCGCACGCCAACGCCCTGGTCAAGGTTGAAACTGCCTTCCTTGACGATGCCGTCTTCCAGGGCCCAGGACTCGGAAATCTGCCCCTGGAAATACAGGTCGGCGGCATCGATGCCCGGGCCGGCCAGATCGCCGAGCACACCTTGCAGGCTTTCGATGGTAACGCCGCCGGGCGCCAGGAGGTGTTCACTGACTGAGGACAACAACTCGCTCATATGCTTTACGCCTTAAATTCATCGTTCTGAGGCAGGTCGCCGGGCGCCCTGCGAGAAAAAGCGCCGGTGACTGGACACCGGCATCCGCGCCCGGATGGACGCCTGTTCGCTGCTATCGCGTTCGGCCAGCAGCACGGCCTCGCCTTGATCCTGTTGCGCCAGCACTCGACCCCACGGGTCGACAATTGCGGCATGCCCCCAGGTTTCTCGCGGCCCCGGATGCGTTCCACCCTGGGCAGCCGCGAGCACATAACACTGGGTCTCAATGGCCCGCGCGCGAATCAGTACATCCCAATGCGCCGCACCGGTCACCGCAGTAAAGGCCGACGGCGCGGTAATCAACTCCGCCCCGGCAGCGCGTAATTCGCTGTACAGCTCCGGGAAGCGCAGGTCGTAACAGACCGTCAGGCCGACTCGACCGACGGGCGTGTCCACGACCACCACGTCACTGCCATAAGCATAGTCATCGGACTCACGATAACGCCCACGGTTGTCCGCCACGTCCACGTCGAACAAGTGCAGCTTGTCGTAGCGTGCCACCGTTTCGCCCTGATCATTGACCAGCAGCGAGCAGGCATGCACTTTCGCCGTCGGCTGATCCGCCGGCGGCAACGGCAATGTGCCGGCCACAATCCATAACTTGAGGTCGCGGGCGGTCTGTTTCAACCAGGGCAGGATCGGACCTTCGCCCAACGCTTCGGCGCGGCCGATGTCAGCGATGTCGCGTCGGCCCATGGCGGCGAAGTTTTCCGGCAGCACGGCAAGCTTTGCGCCCCCGACGGCCGCTTGTTCGAGCAGCCGACGGGCCTGGGCCAGATTGGCCAGCACGTCGCTCTGGCTGACCATTTGAATCACCGCTACAGACATGGCCTTCCCTTTACCTGGAAATCAATAGATACCCCGTAGGAGCGAGGCTTGCCCGCGAAAGCGTCGTTCCTGACACACCTCGGTGGGTCGGTTCGCGGGCAAGTCGGGTCGCCGCATCGCTCGCTCCTACAGAGATTAGCGTCGGAGCATTAGAGCCTAGGGCCATGCTACTCCATAGGCTTGGGGAGTGGCTTTTCAAAAAGGTTTGTCGAAGGTGATTTTCGGCTCTTTCCACGGGCCTTTGACGGTGTATTTCACGCTGGCGAAACGTGCCACGCGGTCACCGATCAGCTTGTCGATCAGGAACAGCGCCCCACCGATGGCCGGTGCACCGACAATCAACGCGGCAATCGGCAAGTTGTTGGTAACCGGCAAGGTCACCAGCAGTTTCGCATCGATCTGATCACCCACCAGGTCCAGCGTGCCATTGAGCTCGACATTGCTCGACGGACCGGTCAGCAGAATCGGCTCACGGGTCACGTAAACGCCGTTGGTCCCGACCAGCAAGCCTTTGACCCGGTCGTAACTCAAGCCTTTGCCAAACAGATCGGAGAAGTCCAGCCGCAAGCGCCGGCCGATGGAGTTGAAGTTGAGCAGGCCAAATACCCGCAACGCCTGAGCGCCACCCTCGACTTCAACGAACTGGCCTTTATTCAGCGACGCATCAAGCGTCCCGGAGAAGCGCTTGGTGGCCAGCCAGGCCGGTGAACCGGGCCAGCGACCGTCGACATCCATATGAAACTCTTCGCTGGTGACACTGGGCGCAAAGCCCCAGCCTTTCAGCACATCCGCCAGATTTTTGCCGCTGACCCGGCCCTTGTACCAACTGGTGGAAGCACCAGGCGCGCCTTCCCAGCCGCCGCTGCCCTGCAACAGAAGGCCCTTGAGGCCCAGATCCAGCGTATTGAGCGCGATGCCTTTGGCGGTCGGACGCACTTTCAGCGACCAGCCCCCGACCAGATCCTGCCCCTGGAACAGTTGATTGATGGTGATATCCAGCGCCGGGATCTTCGTCGGATCCACGGAGGCCAATGGATCCGGCGAATTTTCATCGGCCAAAACCGTTGGGTCCGGTGCCGGCAAACGCACGTATTGCAGATTGATCGCAATCGGTGCGCCTTTCGCATCTGGGATACCGGCGGTGCCCTTGACCTGTTGGCTGTCGAGTTGCAGGGCCCATGCACTCGGCTTCCGGTTCAACTGCACCGAGGCCTGATCAAGCGTGGTACCGATGCCGCTGAGCTTGCCAACCTTGAAATCCGCGCCGCTGAGCAACTGCTTGGCGCTGCCGCCCGGATCCTGGCCGGCATACTTGTCCACCAGATCCTTCCACGGGCCGACATCCAGCTCCGACAGCACGCCGCGCACCCGCAGGCCTTTGCCGCCTGGCAATACGGCATCGCCACCACCGAGGAACAGTTCACCGCGACCGTCGGCAAAACTGCCGGCCGGCGCTGCAAACGTGAAGCTGGCCAATTCGCCGTACTTGACCCAGTAACGCCGTTCCGGCCCTTGCAGGGTCATGCGGAACGTCGTGTCACGCCCCACATCGGCCGCCATGCCGAACGGGGCCGGCAAATCGACGGCCACACCTTTGAGGCTGGAATTGACCATCAACTGGCTGTCTGCGCCATCCAGGTTCAGTTGCAACTGATACGGGATCAAACCAGAGACCGGCAACGGCTGCGTGACACTCAGCCAGTCAGTCAGCTTTTTGACCTCGACCTGGCCGGAAGCGGTGACGCGCGTCTTGATGTCGCCTGGACTGCCATCGGCGAAAATCTGTGCGGTGACGGGTTTGTCAAAGGCACGAGCGGTGATGTTCTGCCCACTCAAACCTTTGGTGCTGTCGAAGCGGAAATCGCCCTTCAACTGAGTCAGTTCAAGGACTGGCTCGGCCAGTTTCAAGCGCGCCTTGGCGGTCTTGAAGTCGACGAGGATATTCGGCTGTTCGCCTTTGGCCAGCGGAATATCCAGTTTCAGCTTGCCCTTCAGCTCACCCTCGCCTTCCCATCCGGCGAAGGTGGCGGCGGTGCCGATCGGCGCTTCCTGGAGAATTTTCAGGCCATCGCCCAACCCGCCAGCGAAAGCGCCATCGAGCAACAGGTGAGGGTTTTGCCCGGCGGGCGCGTGGGGAATATTGACGTAAATATCGCTGACTTGTGTGTCGAGCAACTGGCCTTTGCTGGCCAGAATCCGCACGCCACTGTCTTCGATGAACACGTCGCCAGTGACCTTGCTGACATGCGGCCAACCCGGCTGGAACGCCAGCTCGGCATCGTGAACCTTGAAGAACAGGCTGATGCTGCGCGCGGTGTCGGCGGCACCATGGTTCAGCGAGCCTTGATACTGGAAGAAGCCCTGGTCCACAGCGCCCTTGAGAATCGCCGTACGCAACCATTCGTCCAGCGCCGGGCTGAGCACTTCGGGCAGGTACTTGGCGGTGTACTTGCCATCGCCCTCCACCAGGCCGACCCGCAGGTCCATGTAGTCTTCCTGGGTGTGATCGAAATGCAGGCGGATCAGGAAGTCGCCGGCAATCTTGCCCTCTTCGCCCAGCACCTTCAGGTACGGCGCGATCAGGGTGAAACCTTCTTTGTCGAGCTTCCAGGTCAAACGGGCGTTGGCCTGAATGTATTGCCATGGCTTGGCGAAAATCGGGTCCAGGTGCAGGGAAAAATCCTTGCTGTCCATGCGCAGTTCGCCGTGACCCAGATCACCGCTGATGCTGCCGCTGACATTCCGTGCTGCCGGGGCACCGTGATAGGCATCAAAGCCGACCCGGTCGAGGTTGGCGGCAAAACTGACCTTGCTGTCGTCGGTGGCGTTGGGCCGGATGTCGACCAGCACGTTACGCAAACCACCCGTCACCTTGAGCCGCTCGACGGCGGTGGCGAGGCCTTCGGGCAATGGCCCCAAGGCATTCAGCAGCGGAGTCAGCGGGGTGAGGTCGAGGCGGTCGGCTTGCAGATGCCAGAGCTCTTCGGTCGTGTCGGTGGCCAGGCTCTGTTTGAGTTGCAGGTGCGATTCCCAGCGGGTCTCACCGAAGTTCATGGACAGCGAGTCCACCGTCACCAGAAAGCCTTCGGCACTGCGCTGGAAATAACTGTTGAGCGCCAGGTTGTTGATCTGGATCGGCTTGCGCTCGGCGTAGGCGCCCTTGAGTTGCGGCGCGTTCAAGCGGATCGCGGCGCTTTGCAGAGCGCCCTTATCCCAGTTGACCCAGAGTTCGCCACCGGCCTTGATCTCGGAAAAGTTCCATTGCTGGGTCACACGCTCGGGCAGCCATTTCGACCAGTCGCTCTGCGGCAGGCTCAGGTACGCATCCGCTGCACCGTCCTGCCACTGACTGGCGCTAATGCGGGTGCGAACGCTCATGGCGACCGGCTGGCCGTCGGGCAGGGTCAGCCGTGCGTCGAGTCGCTGCCGGGAGACGCCGGTTTTCAGATTCAGGCCAACGTAGGTCAAGGTCAGCGGCGGGTGATCCAGTGGCTGCAAGGTCACTTGGCTGTCGAGCACCGACAACTGCTGGACCATCTGCATGCGATTGAGCAGTTGTTCCGGATCCAGCGGCTGATCCTGCTGCACCGGCAAGCCTTCCAGCGCCCAATGACCGTCCTCGCCTTCCTTGAGGCTGATCTTCAGACCGTTGAGTTCCAGATGAGCGATGCGCAGTTCACGGGCCGCCAGGCTGGCCCAGAGGTCCGGCACCGCGCGCACCTGATCCAGACGCAGGGCATTGGCGCCCTCGCCGACCATCACGTCGTGAGCCAGCAGAATCGGCGCGAAGCCACTCCAGTTGCCTTCCAGCTCACCTATATGCAGCGGCATGCCCAGGGCAGCGCCGGCTTTGGTTTCGACTTCGGCCCGGTACTCGGCCACCAGCGGCGCCAGCTCGCGACCGAGACTGACGTAAAGCGCCATCATCACCAAAGCCAACGCGCACAGGCCCAGACCCCAGCGGGTCAGTGCGGCCAAAATGCGTGTCAGACGGTCCATGTCAGTTGGCTCCCATGGCAAAATTACTGCAAAAAGCTGAGGCCAGCTGTTCTAGTCGGGTTGAAACACAGCGATTCAGAGCAGCACCACGTCGTATTGTTCCTGGGAATACATGGTTTCCACCTGGAACCGAATGGTGCGCCCGATAAATCCTTCCAGCTCGGCGACGTTGCCCGACTCTTCATCGAGCAAGCGGTCGACGACTTTTTGGTTCGCCAATACACGATAGCCTTCCGCTTGATAGGCGCGAGCCTCACGGAGGATTTCGCGGAAAATTTCGTAGCAGACCGTTTCCGGTGTCTTGAGCTTGCCGCGCCCCTGGCAACTGTTGCACGGCTCGCACAGTACTTGTTCGAGACTTTCGCGGGTGCGCTTGCGGGTCATCTGCACCAGGCCCAACTCGGTGATGCCGATAATGTTGGTCTTGGCGTGGTCGCGCTCCAGTTGTTTCTCCAGCGTGCGCAGCACCTGACGCTGATGCTCTTCGTCTTCCATGTCGATGAAGTCGATGATGATGATCCCGCCCAGGTTGCGCAGGCGCAGCTGGCGAGCAATGGCGGTCGCGGCTTCGAGGTTGGTCTTGAAGATGGTTTCTTCAAGGTTGCGATGACCGACGAACGCCCCGGTATTGACGTCAATGGTGCTCATGGCTTCCGCCGGGTCCACCACCAGGTAACCGCCAGACTTCAGCGGGACTTTGCGCTCGAGGGCCTTCTGGATTTCGTCTTCGACGCCGTACAGGTCGAAGATCGGCCGCTCGCCCGGATAATGCTCCAGGCGATCAGCGATTTCCGGCATCAGTTCGGCCACGAACTGCGTGGTTTTCTGGAAGGTTTCCCGGGAGTCGATGCGGATCTTCTCGATCTTCGGGCTGACCAGGTCGCGCAAAGTGCGCAATGCCAGGCCAAGGTCTTCGTAAATCACGCTCGGCGCGCTGATGGTTTTGATCTGCTCGTTGATCTGATCCCAGAGCCGGCGCAGGTAGCGGATGTCCATGAGGATCTCATCAGCCCCGGCGCCTTCGGCGGCGGTACGCAGGATGAAACCACCGGCTTCCTTGATGCCTTCCGTGGCCACGCAATCGGTGACCACTTGCTTGAGGCGCTCGCGCTCGGCTTCGTCTTCGATCTTCAGGGAAATGCCGACATGCGCGGTACGCGGCATGTACACCAGATAACGCGAAGGTATTGATAGTTGTGTGGTCAGGCGTGCGCCTTTGGAACCGATCGGGTCCTTGGTGACTTGCACGACCAGGCTTTGGCCTTCATGAACCAGGGAGCTGATGCTTTCGACCGCAGGGCCTTCGCGCAGGGAAATTTCCGAGGCATGAATGAACGCAGCGCGGTCCAGACCGATGTCGACGAACGCCGCCTGCATGCCCGGCAACACCCGCACGACTTTGCCTTTATAGATGTTGCCGACGATACCGCGTTTTTGCGTGCGTTCGACGTGGACCTCTTGCAGGACACCGTTTTCAACCACCGCCACGCGCGATTCCATCGGCGTGATGTTGATCAGGATCTCTTCACTCATGGCAGGGTCTCGTTCAGGCATGTTCACGATAATGGCCGCATCTTGTCAGTACGACGCTCAGCGCGCGTTAAGGGTTTGCCAACAGGGTATGCCGAAATGGCCAAGCAGCTCAGCGGTTTCGCACAGCGGCAGCCCGACCACCGCCGAGTAGCTGCCATTGAGCCCGGCGACAAACACCGCGCCCAGTCCTTGAATGCCATAGCCACCCGCCTTGTCCCGAGGTTCGCCGCTGGCCCAGTAGGCTGCCGCTTCATTGAGATCAATGGGGCGAAAACGCACCAGGCTGCGCACAACACGAGACTCGCAGCGCTCACCGTCAAGCACGGCAATGGCGGTCAGCACTTCATGTTCTTGTCCTGCCAACATCATAAGCATGGCGCACGCGTCGGCTTCGTCCACCGGTTTGCCGAGAATTTTGCCGTTGAGCACTACGGCGGTATCAGCGCCCAGCACGCAAAAATCGGCGTCGGACACGACCGCACCACGCCCGGCTTCAGCCTTGCCGCGCGCAAGGCGCTCGACATAGGCCGACGGCGATTCATGGTTCAAAGGGGTTTCATCGATGTCCGCGCTGATGGCGGAGAACGGCACGCCGATCTGCGTAAGCAGCTCACGCCGACGCGGCGAGCCTGAGGCGAGGAATAGCTGTTTCATCAAGACATCTCCCTTGTCATGGTGTGGGCAAATGCCTGACCGAATCAGTTAATTTTGTAACGTCGACGCAGACCGCGCAAACCGAAGCTGATCCACGGCCAGAGCAACGCGCTGACCAGTGCCGGCAAGACCAGCGCCAGCGTTGGCTGACGATTGCCGGTCAGGGCGCTGAGCCACAGCTGAACAAGCTGCGCGAGGCCGAAGATCACCAGGATCACCAGGCTCTGTTGCCACATCGGGAACATCCGCAGCCGCTGTTGCAGCGACAGCACCAGGAACGTGATGAGCGTCAGGATCAACGCATTCTGGCCCAGCAGCGTGCCGTAAAGCACATCTTCGGCCAGGCCCAGGCACCACGCGGTGACCATGCCGACTTTCTGCGGCAGGGCCAACGCCCAGAACGCCAGCAGCAAGGCGAGCCATAGCGGGCGAAGGATTTCCATGAATTGCGGCAGCGGCGAAACGCTGAGCAACATGCCGATGGCGAACGTCAGCCAGATCATCCAGCCATTTCGGGAGGCGGTAGCACCGACCATTATTCTCTTCCCCCAGTGGTAGCCGGTGCAGAGACAGGCGGTTTGGCAGCGGGCTTCACGACAGCGGGTTGTGTCGCCGGTGGTTTGGCGGCGGGTGCAGTCGCGGGCGGCTTGGCGGCGGCAGGGTGTGCGGCAGCGGGTTTGACCGGGGTTGTGGCAGCAGGCTTGGCCGGGGTCGCAGCAGGTGCAGTCGCTGGAACGGCGGCGGCAGCAGCAGGAGCAATCACCGCAGCAGGTTTCGGCACGGTGGCGGGAATGATTGGCCCGCCGCCTTGCGCATCGAGGTTTTCCTGGGCCTGAGCGGCGTCGTTTGCACGCTCTTCCGGTGTACGCGTATCGCTGAACACCAGCAACAGGTAACGGCTACGGTTCAAGGCAGCGGTCGGCACGGCGCGGACAATGGCAAATGGCTGGCCGGAATCGTGAATCACTTCCTTGACCGTCGCCACCGGGTAACCCGCCGGGAATCGCTGGCCGAGACCGGAGCTGACCAGCAAGTCGCCTTCCTTGATGTCCGCCGTGTCGGCCACGTGACGCAGTTCCAGACGCTCCGGGTTGCCGGTGCCGCTGGCAATCGCTCGCAGTCCGTTACGGTTCACTTGCACCGGGATGCTGTGGGTGGTGTCGGTGAGCAACAGCACACGGGAGGTGTACGGCATCAACTCGACCACCTGGCCCATCAGGCCACGGGCATCGAGCACCGGCTGACCGAGGACCACACCGTCGCGCTCACCTTTATTGATGATGATGCGATGGGTGAAGGGGTTGGGGTCCATGCCGATCAACTCGGCCACTTCGACCTTCTCGTTGACCAGCGCAGAGGAATTGAGCAACTCGCGCAGCCGAACGTTCTGCTCGGTGAGGGCGGCAAGCTTTTGCATGCGACCCTGCAGCAGCAGGTTTTCGGTCTTGAGTTTTTCGTTTTCGGCGACCAGCTCGGTACGGCTGCCAAACTGGCTGGCCACACCTTGCCATAGCCGCTGCGGCAGGTCGGTGATCCAGTAAGACTGCATCAGCACCAGCGACATCTGGCTACGCACTGGCTTGAGCAGTGTGAAGCGGGCATCGACCACCATCAGCGCGACCGATAGCACGACCAGCACCAACAAGCGCACGCCCAGTGAAGGCCCTTTGGTGAAAAGCGGTTTAATAAGCCGCTCCTCCCAGGCAAATGTTTTCTTTATTCATACGGCAGACCGGCCTGGATACAGACTGACAGAAGGTAAACGCAAACAGGCAGCACTGCAAAGTGCCGCCTGCGCGCTCAACAGCATAGTTGCATCGGGCGATCACTCGCTCGACAGCAGATCCATGGTGTGTTTATCCATCATTTCCAATGCGCGGCCACCGCCGCGAGCAACGCAGGTCAGCGGGTCTTCGGCAACGATCACCGGCAGACCGGTTTCCTGGGCCAGCAACTTGTCGAGGTCACGCAGCAAGGCGCCACCACCGGTCAGTACCAGGCCACGCTCGGCGATGTCGGAAGCCAGCTCCGGAGGCGATTGCTCCAGTGCGCTTTTAACAGCCTGAACGATAGTGGCCAGGGACTCTTGCAGAGCTTCCAGCACTTCATTGGAGTTCAGGGTGAATGCGCGTGGAACGCCTTCGGCCAGGTTACGGCCGCGAACGTCGACTTCGCGAACTTCGCCGCCCGGGTAGGCAGTACCGATTTCCTGTTTGATGCGCTCGGCGGTGGATTCGCCGATCAGGCTGCCGTAGTTGCGACGCACGTAGGTGATGATCGCTTCGTCGAAGCGGTCGCCGCCAACCCGTACGGATTCGGCGTAAACCACACCGTTCAGGGAGATCAGTGCGATTTCAGTGGTACCACCACCGATATCGACCACCATCGAACCGCGTGCTTCTTCAACCGGCAGGCCGGCACCGATCGCAGCCGCCATCGGCTCTTCGATCAGGAACACTTCACGTGCGCCGGCACCAAGGGCCGACTCACGGATGGCACGACGCTCAACCTGAGTGGATTTGCACGGAACGCAGATCAGCACACGAGGGCTAGGCTGCAGGAAGCTGTTTTCGTGAACCTTGTTGATAAAGTATTGCAGCATCTTTTCGCAGACGCTGAAGTCGGCAATGACGCCATCCTTCATCGGACGAATGGCGGCAATGTTGCCCGGCGTACGGCCGAGCATGCGCTTGGCCTCGGTGCCGACAGCAACGACACTTTTCTGGTTACCGTGTGTCCGAATAGCCACAACCGATGGCTCATTCAGGACGATTCCGCGCTCGCGCACGTAAATAAGGGTGTTGGCAGTGCCCAGGTCAATGGAAAGATCGCTGGAAAACATGCCACGCAGTTTCTTGAACATGGGAAAGGGACCCTAGGCAACGCGTGGGTAAAAAAGTGCGGCAAACTCTAACAACGACAGGGATTTTGGGCAAGGCGCCAATATGTTAAATTGGCCGCTTTTCTGTGCACCAACCCCCACAATCGCGGCCTTATGACCGTAGAAATGCGGTAGTGTTCCGACAATCTAACACACGGATAGCATCCGTTCTGTTTTCCTTCCACTGGAGAATCCCATGACGCTTGAACGCTCCGACGTGGAAAAAATCGCTCATTTGGCCTGTCTGGGCCTCAATGATGCCGATCTTCCACACATCACTTCGGCCCTGAACAGCATTCTGGGACTGGTCGACGAAATGCAGGCGGTCAATACCGACGGTATCGAGCCGCTCGCCCACCCACTGGAAGCCAGCCAGCGCCTGCGTGCAGACGTCGTGACCGAGACCAATCATCGCGAGGCCTATCAGTCCATCGCACCAGCGGTCGAAAACGGCCTGTACCTGGTTCCGAAAGTCATCGACTAAAGGGAAAGAGCCTGCAATGCATCAATTGACTCTGGCCGAGATCGCCCGCGGACTCGCCGATAAAAAGTTTTCTTCCGAAGAGCTGACCAAAGTCCTGCTGGCGCGCATCGCCCAGCTCGATCCACAGCTCAACAGTTTCATCAGCCTCACCGAAGACCTGGCGCTCCAGCAGGCGAAAGCCGCTGACGCACGCCGTGCCAATGGTGAGAGCGGCGCCCTGCTCGGAGCGCCGATCGCCCATAAAGACCTGTTCTGCACCCAGGGCGTGCGCACCAGCTGCGGCTCGAAGATGCTCGACAACTTCAAGGCACCGTACGACGCCACCGTCGTCGCCAAACTGGCAGCCGCCGGCGCGGTGACCCTGGGCAAGACCAACATGGACGAATTCGCCATGGGTTCGGCCAACGAGTCGAGCTACTACGGCGCGGTGAAAAACCCGTGGAACCTGGAACACGTGCCGGGCGGTTCGTCCGGTGGTTCGGCGGCGGCCGTTGCCGCTCGTCTGTTGCCAGCCGCGACCGCCACCGACACCGGCGGCTCGATCCGCCAGCCGGCCGCGTTCACCAACCTCACCGGCCTGAAACCGACCTACGGTCGCGTTTCGCGCTGGGGCATGATCGCTTACGCGTCCAGCCTCGATCAGGGCGGCCCGCTGGCGCGCACTGCCGAAGACTGCGCGATCCTGCTGCAAGGCATGGCCGGTTTCGACAGCAATGACTCCACCAGCATCGACGAGCCCGTGCCGGATTACAGCGCCAGCCTCAACGATTCGCTGAAAGGCCTGCGCATCGGTGTGCCGAAGGAATACTTCAGCGCCGGTCTCGACCCGCGTATCGCCGAGCTGATCCAGAACAGCATCAAGGAGCTGGAAAAGCTCGGTGCCGTGATCAAGGAAATCAGCCTGCCGAACATGCAGCACGCGATTCCTGCGTACTACGTGATCGCCCCGGCAGAAGCGTCTTCCAACCTGTCGCGTTTCGACGGCGTGCGTTTCGGCTATCGCTGCGAAGACCCGAAAAACCTGGAAGACCTGTACAAGCGTTCCCGTGGCGAAGGTTTCGGTGCAGAAGTGCAGCGCCGGATCATGGTCGGCGCCTACGCGCTGTCGGCCGGTTACTACGACGCCTACTACCTGAAGGCGCAGAAGATTCGTCGCCTGGTGAAGAACGACTTCATGGCGGCTTTCAATGAAGTCGACATCATCCTCGGCCCAACCACGCCGAACCCGGCCTGGAAGCTTGGCGCCAAGAGCAGCGACCCGGTCGCTGCCTATCTGGAAGACGTCTACACCATCACCGCCAACCTCGCCGGCCTGCCGGGCTTGTCCATGCCCGCCGGTTTCGTCGATGGCCTGCCGGTCGGCGTGCAACTGCTCGCCCCGTATTTCCAGGAAGGTCGCCTGTTGAACGTTGCCCATCAGTATCAGTTGAACACTGACTGGCACACCCGCACCCCAACCGGCTTCTGAGGAGAAACACATGCAATGGGAAGTCGTGATCGGGCTGGAGATTCATACCCAGCTCACCACCCGGTCGAAAATCTTTTCCGGTAGCTCCACCACTTTCGGTTCCGAGCCGAACACCCAGGCCAGCCTGGTTGACCTCGGCATGCCTGGCGTCTTGCCAGTGCTGAACCAGGAAGCGGTGCGCATGGCCGTGATGTTCGGCCTCGCTATCGATGCCGAGATCGGCCAGCACAACGTGTTCGCCCGTAAAAACTATTTCTACCCGGACCTGCCCAAGGGCTACCAGATCAGCCAGATGGAATTGCCGATTGTCGGCAAGGGCCACCTGGACATCGCCCTTGAAGACGGTACAGTCAAACGCGTTGGCATCACCCGCGCGCACCTGGAAGAAGACGCCGGTAAAAGCCTGCACGAAGAGTTCAACGGTGCCACCGGCATCGACCTGAACCGCGCCGGCACGCCGCTGCTGGAAATCGTTTCCGAGCCGGACATGCGCAGCGCCAAGGAAGCCGTGGCTTACGTCAAGGCTGTCCACGCGCTGGTACGCTACCTGGGCATCTGTGACGGCAACATGGCCGAAGGTTCGCTGCGTTGCGACTGCAACGTATCGATCCGTCCGAAAGGCCAGGCTGAGTTCGGCACGCGTTGCGAGATCAAGAACGTCAACTCGTTCCGCTTCATCGAGAAGGCGATCAACACCGAAGTGCAGCGTCAGATCGAACTGATCGAAGACGGCGGCAAGGTGATCCAGCAGACTCGCCTGTACGACCCGAACAAGGACGAAACCCGTCCGATGCGCAGCAAAGAGGAAGCCAACGACTACCGTTACTTCCCCGATCCGGACCTGCTGCCGGTGGTCATCGAGAACTCGTTCCTCGACGACGTGCGCGCCACCCTGCCGGAATTGCCACCGCAGAAACGCGAGCGCTTCCAGGAGCAGTTCGGTCTGTCGGTCTACGACGCCAGCGTCCTGGCCACCAGCCGTGAGCAAGCCGATTACTTCGAGAAAGTCGCGAGCATTGGCGGCGACGCCAAACTGGCGGCCAACTGGGTCATGGTTGAACTGGGCAGCCTGTTGAACAAACAAGGCCTGGACATCGATCAGTCGCCGGTTTCGGCCGAGCAACTGGGCGGCATGCTGCTGCGCATCAAGGACAACACCATCTCCGGCAAGATCGCCAAAGTGGTGTTTGAAGCGATGGCCAATGGCGAAGGCAGCGCAGACGAGATCATCGACAAGCGCGGCTTGAAGCAAGTGACCGACACCGGCGCGATCTCGGCGGTGCTGGACGAAATGCTCGCGGCCAACGCCGAGCAGGTCGAACAATACCGCGCGGCAGACGAAGCCAAACGCGGCAAGATGTTCGGCTTCTTCGTCGGCCAGGCCATGAAAGCCTCCAAAGGCAAGGCCAACCCGCAACAGGTCAACGAACTGCTGAAAAGCAAGCTCGAAGGCTGATGAGCATGGAGCCAGTATTCAAGCCTGGCTCTACCCCCTGTGGGAGCGAGCCTGCTCGCGATGGTGTGTCAGTCGGCATCAATGTAGCTGACACACCATCGCGAGCAGGTCGAATCGTCGCACCGTCGCCCCCACATTTGCTTGTGGAAACCATTGAATGAAGCGTCTACTTGCCGCCTGCGCCCTGCTCTCGCTGCTGGCCGGTTGCGCCAGCACCGATGCCGTCGATCCTCACGGTTACGACCAGACAGGCGTGGCGTCCTACTACGGCGCCAAACACCAGGGCAAACGCACCGCCAGTGGTGAACGTTTCGACAAAAATTCCATGACCGCTGCCCACCGCCAACTACCCTTTGGTACGCGGGTGAAGGTCACCAATCTGAAAAACGACAAATCCTGCGTGGTCCGTATCAATGATCGCGGGCCGCACACTCGCGGGCGCCTGATCGACTTGTCTCACGAAGCCGCCGAGCAACTGGGCATGATCAAAAGCGGCACCGCACGGGTTCGCGTGCAAGCCCTCGACTGACTCACGGAGCCCCGACCATTTTCGGACTTGCCGACTTACCCCTGCTCAGCGTGATTGAACTGCTCAGCGGCCTGGTTCTACTGATCGCCGGCGCCGAACTGATGGTGCGCGCCGCCGTGCGCGTGGCTGCGCGGCTGCACGTTCGACCGTTGATCATCGGCCTGACCATCGTCGCCCTCGGCAGCAGCGCACCGCAGATGGCCGTCAGCCTGCAAGCCACGCTGGCGCAGAACGCCGACATCGCCGTCGGCAGCGTGATCGGCAGCAGCATCTTCAACATCCTCGTCACCCTCGGGCTTTCGGCGCTGATCATCCCGCTGCGGGTCTCGCGGCAACTGGTGCGCCTGGATATTCCACTGATGATCGGCGCCAGCCTGCTGGTGTTCGTCCTGGCATGGAATGAAGAACTGACCCGGGTCGACGGCGTCCTGCTATTGGCGGCGCTGATGGTGTATCTGGGCCTGCTGCTGCGCCAGTCGCGGCATTCGGCGCGCCCACAAACGAGCCCGCATGAAGGCCCTGAAGTTCCGTGGTTCAGCAGCCTGCTGATGATCGTCGCGGGCCTGGCGATGCTGATCTACGCCGGGCATTTGCTGCTGGGCGCCGCGGTGTCGGTCGCCACGGATCTGGGGCTGTCGGAACGGATCATCGGCCTGACCATCGTCGCCGTCAGCACCTCCCTGCCGGAACTGGCGACCTCGTTGATCGCGGCATTGCGCGGCCAGCGCGACATCGCCGTAGGCAACGTGATCGGCAGCAACCTGTTCAACCTGTTGGGCGTGCTGGGCGTTACCGCACTGATCGCGCCGTCGCCGCTGTCAGTCTCGCCCAACGCGCTGGATTTCGACTTGCCGGTGATGCTCGGCGTCGCGGCGCTGTGCCTGCCGGTGTTCTATTCCGGCTACCGGGTGACCCGCGCCGAAGGCCTGCTGTTTTTGGGTTTGTACCTGGCTTACGGTCTGCACGTGGTGTCGTTCACCACCGGCATGCCGCTGGCCGGCAAGCTTGAACACCTGATGCTGTTTTTCGTCCTGCCGGCGCTGTTGGCGTTTTTGCTGTTCACGTCGCTGCGCGCCTGGCGTCGCCAACACCACAAGAAGGAATTGCCATGACCGACAATAAAAAAACCGGCGTTGAAGTCCGCCGCCAAGTGATGGGCGACGCGTTCGTCGATCGAGCATTGGGCAATGCCACCGAGTTCACCCAGCCGTTGCAGGATTTCGTCAATGAACACGCCTGGGGCAGTGTGTGGAGTCGCGAAGGGTTGCCGCTGAAAACCCGCAGCCTGATCACCCTCGCCGCGCTGACCGCGTTGAAGTGCCCGCAGGAATTGAAAGGCCACGTGCGCGGCGCGCTGAACAATGGCTGCACCGTGGAAGAGATTCGCGAGGCACTGCTGCATTGCGCGGTGTATGCCGGTGTGCCGGCGGCGATCGATGCGTTTCGGGCGGCGCAGGAAGTGATCGATAGCTATCAGAAGCCGGAGTAAGCAGGTCCGCAGCTTTCGCGGGCAAGCCTCGCTCCTACACGTTCGATGACCTTCTGTAGGAGCGAGGCTCGCCCGCGAATGGATCTAAAGCGCACAGAGAATCTGAAGCTAGATCCACCCACCCCACTGCAACAAAAAGATCCCGATATTGGTGGTCACCGCCGCCATCAGCGTGGTGATCACAATGATCGCCGCCGCCAGTTCATGATTGCCATCGGCCTGACGCGCCATGACAAAACTGGCCGCCGCGGTCGGGCTGCCGAAGTACAGGAACAGAATCCCCAACTCCGCCCCGCGAAAACCCCAGAGCCATGCGCCCAGAGTCGCCAGCACCGGCAGGCCGATCATCTTCACCAGGCTGGAGCTGAGCGCCATGTTGCCGCTTTTGCGCATCGCCGCCAGCGACAGCGTGCCGCCGATGCAGATCAACGCCAAGGGCAACGTGGTTTGCGCCAGGTACTGCCCGGACTTCTCCAGCCAGCCCGGCAAGGCAATATTGAAATACGCAAACGGCGCCGCCGCAAACACGCTGATGATCAACGGGTTGTTCATCACGCTTTTGCAGATACTCCACGGGTCGGACTTGATCACCGGGCTGTACACCGCCAGCACAATGGTCGACAGCGTGTTGTAAAACAGGATCACCAGTGCCGCGAGAATCGCGCCGAGGGAAATTCCGTAATCACCGTACATGCTCGCTGCCAGCGCGAGGCCGATAACGCCGTTGTTGCCGCGAAACGCACCCTGGGTGTAAATCCCGCGGTCTTCACGCGGGCACTTCCAGATCGCCCAGCCCCAGGCGATGGCGAAGCTGACCAGCGTGGCAATCGAAAAATAGATCAGCAGCGACGGTTGCAGCGCGGCGTGCAAGTCGGCATGCAGGATGCCCAGAAACAGCAACGCCGGCATGGTGACGTTGAACACCAGAGCCGACGCAGTGTGGATGAAATTGTCGTTGATCCAGTTGATGCGCTTGAGCAGCACGCCCAGAAACAGCATGGCAAACACCGGCGCGGTGATGTTCAGGGTTTCGAGGAAGATAGCCAGCATGCCGGGGGTCACCTTGGGTGGGCGTCGTTAGGGGGCTAATGATAAGCCACCCAGGGCGTTGGCGTCTGGTGGAAAGCCTTCGCGGGCAAGCCTCGCTCCTACAGGAAATCACCGGACCTGTAGGAGCGAGGCTTGCCCGCGAAGAACGATGACGCGGTCTTACGTGATCGGCGCCGGGTTGAACAGGGTAATGTCGTTATGCAGCTTGTGCCGCTCCGACCATGTCTGTTTCTTCCCGCTGGCCACGTCCAGGTAGTAGTGAAACAACTCCCACCCGAGATCCTCGATCGAGGCTCGTCCGGTCGCAATCCGCCCGGCATCGATGTCGATCAGGTCCGGCCAGCGCTGCGCCAGTTCGGTCCGGGTCGACACCTTCACCACTGGCGCCATCGCCAGGCCATACGGCGTGCCACGCCCGGTGGTGAACACGTGCAGGTTCATCCCGGCCGCCAGTTGCAACGTCCCGCAGACAAAATCGCTGGCCGGGGTCGCGCAGAAAATCAGGCCTTTTCGCTTGAAGCGCTCGCCAGGACCCAGCACGCCGTTGATCGCGCTGCTGCCGGATTTGACGATCGACCCAAGGGACTTCTCGACAATGTTCGACAACCCGCCCTTCTTGTTGCCCGGCGTGGTGTTGGCGCTGCGATCCGCTTCACCCTTGGCCAGGTAACGGTCGTACCAGTCCATTTCCCGCACCAGTTCCTGAGCGACTTCCTCGGTTTCGGCGCGGGACGTCAGCAGGTAAATCGCGTCGCGCACTTCGGTGACTTCGGAAAACATCACCGTCGCACCGGCGCGCAGCAACAGGTCAGAGGCGTAACCCAGCGCCGGGTTGGCGGTGATGCCGGAGAACGCATCGCTGCCACCACACTGCATGCCGAGAATCAGTTCGGACGCCGGCACGGTTTCCCGGCGACGTTGATCGAGCTTCTTCAAACGGGTCTCGGCCAGGGCCATGATCTGCTCGATCATTTCGGTGAAACCGTGACTCGAATCCTGCAAGCGATACAGCCACGGATCGCTCAAATCCACCGAGCTGTCGTTCTCGTGCATCACCTGCCCGGCCTGCAATTTCTCGCAGCCCAGACTGATCACCAGCGCTTCGCCACCCAGGTTCGGGTTGCGCGCCAGGTTACGCACGGTGCGGATCGGGATGTACGCATCCGTCGCGGTGATTGCCACGCCGCAGCCGTAGCTGTGAGTCAACGCGACCACGTCATCGACGTTCGGGTACTTGGGCAGCAACTCGTCCTTGATGCGCTTGACCGCATGATCCAGAACGCCGGTGACACACTGCACCGTGGTGGTAATCCCGAGAATGTTGCGCGTGCCGACGGTGCCGTCGGCGTTGCGATAACCCTCGAACGTAAAGCCTTCCAGCGGTGCCTGCGCCGCCGGCACTTCGGTGGATAGCGGCAAGCTGTCCAGCGGTGGCGCGGTGGGCATGCGCAGTTGATCTTCCTTGACCCAACTGCCGCGCGGAATTGGCTGCAACGCGTAGCCAATGGTCTGGCCGTAACGAATCACCTGGCCGCCCTCGGGAATGTCCTCGAGGGTGACCTTGTGGCTCTGCGGCACGAAGTCCACGGTGACCAGGCCATCGGGAAACACGGTGCCCGCCGGCACGCCCTGATCGTTGACCACGATCACGACGTTGTCTCGCTCGTGCAGGCGGATGTAGCGCGGCGAGTCGGAATGTTCAATCAACTGCATGACGCCGCTCCTCAGGAATGCGCTTGTGACAATTTGTTGTTTGTTTCAGGGCCGCTGACCGGTGGCTCTTTAAGCACCACACGTTTGATCGGACCAACGATCACCAAGTAGCTGAACACTGCAACCAGTGCGTTGCAACCGACAAACACCAGCGCCCACTTGAACGAACCGGTGGAGCTGATGATGTAGCCGATGACGATCGGCGTGGTAATCGACGCGATGTTGCCGAAGGTGTTGAACAGGCCACCGCTGAGACCGGCGATCTGTTTCGGCGAGGTATCGGACACCACGGCCCAACCCAGCGCACCCACGCCTTTGCCGAAGAAAGCCAAGGCCATGAAGCCGACGACCATCCATTCAACATCGACATAGTTGCAAGCCACGATGCTGCTGGAAACCAGCAAGCCCGCGATGATCGGCGCCTTGCGGGCGAAGGTCAGGGAATGGCCCTTACGCAGCAGGTAGTCGGAAATCACCCCGCCGAGCACACCACCGATGAAGCCGCAGATCGCCGGCAACGAGGCGATGAAACCGGCCTTGAGGATGGTCATGCCACGTTCTTGCACCAGGTACACCGGGAACCAGGTCAGGAAGAAGTAAGTGATGCCGTTGATGCAGTATTGGCCCAGGTACACGCCGAGCATCATGCGGTTGGTCAGCAACTGGCGGATGTAGTCCCACTTCGGACCGTCGCTTTTTTTGCCTTTGCCTTTGTCCTGGTCCATATCGACCATGCCGCCGTTGTCGGCGATGTGCTTGAACTCGGCGTCGTTGATCATCGGGTGCTGGCGTGGGCTGTAGATCACCTTCAGCCAGATGCCCGAGAAGATGATGCCGATCACGCCCATCACGATAAACACGTGCTGCCAGCCGAAGCTGTAGACGATCCAGCCCATCAGCGGCGCGAACAACACGGTGGCAAAGTATTGCGCCGAGTTGAAGATCGCCGAGGCGGTGCCGCGTTCAGCGGTCGGGAACCAGGCGGCCACGATGCGTGCGTTACCGGGGAAGGACGGCGCTTCGGCCAGGCCCACCAGGAAGCGCAGCATGAACAGCGCAACCACTGCCGTGGACATGCCGAACTCGCCGACATAGCCCTGCAGCACGGTGAACAATGACCAGGTGAAAATGCTCAGCGCATAGATTTTTTTCGAGCCGAAACGGTCCAGCAGCCAGCCACCGGGAATTTGCCCGGCCACGTAGGCCCAACCGAATGCGGAGAAGATGTAACCGAGGGTGACCGCGTCGATGCCGAGGTCTTTTTGCAGGCTGGAGCCGGCGATTGCGATGGTTGCCCGGTCGGCGTAGTTGATCGTGGTCACCAGAAAAAGCATGAGCAAAATCAAATAGCGGACGTGGGTCGGCTTGGTCGCTTGCATGTAGATGTACTCCCACTGATTATTTTTATGCGGGTAATAACGATGTTCTGTAGGAGCCGGCTTGCTGGCGATGCAGGCACCTCGGTGTGTCATTTACACCGTGGTGATGCGATCGCCAGCAAGCCGGCTCCTACAGGTATTGCGTGAATCAGGAACCGATGTAGGAGGTCTTCACAACCGTGTAGAACTCTTGCGCGTAGCGACCTTGCTCGCGGGAACCATAGGATGAACCTTTACGCCCACCGAATGGAACGTGGTAATCCACGCCCGCCGTTGGCAGGTTGACCATCACCATCCCGGCCTGGGAGTGGCGTTTGAAGTGGTTGGCGTACTTCAGCGACGTGGTGGCGATGCCCGCCGACAGACCGAATTCGGTGTCGTTGGCCATGGCCAGTGCAGCGTCGTAATCCGCCACGCGAACGATGTTGGCCACCGGGCCGAAGATCTCTTCGCGGCTGATACGCATCGCAGCTTCGCTGTCGGCAAACAGCGTAGGCGCGAGGTAGTAGCCTTCGGTGTCGCAGGTCACCAGACCGCCGCCGCTGACCAGACGTGCACCTTCGGACTGGCCGATGTCGATGTACTTCATGTCCTGTTCAAGCTGAGCTTGCGAGACCACCGGACCGATGTCGGTGCCGGTTTTCAGCGCGTGGCCAACCTTGATCGACTTCATGCGCTCGGCCATGGCTTCGACGAACTTGTCGTGGATGCCGGCAGTGACGATGAAGCGGCTGGAAGCGGTGCAACGCTGGCCGGTGGAGTAGAACGCGCTCTGTACCGACAGTTCGACCGCTTGCTTGAGGTCGGCGTCGTCGAGGATGATCTGCGGGTTCTTGCCACCCATTTCCAGCTGAACCTTGGCCTGGCGCGACACGCAGCTGACGGCGATCTGACGACCGACACCGACGGAACCGGTGAAGCTGATGCCATCGACTTTCGGGCTCTGAACCATTGCATCGCCAACCACGCGACCGCTGCCCATCACCAGGTTGAACACGCCGGCCGGGAAGCCTGCGCGGGAGATGATTTCAGCCAGCGCCCAGGCGCACCCCGGCACCAGATCCGCCGGTTTCAGCACGACGCAGTTGCCGTAGGCCAGGGCCGGGGCGATTTTCCACGCAGGGATGGCGATCGGGAAGTTCCACGGGGTGATCAGGCCAACCACGCCCAAGGCTTCGCGAGTGACTTCGACGTTGACGCCCGGACGTACCGACGGCAAGTAGTCGCCGGACAGACGCAGGGTTTCACCGGCGAAGAACTTGAAGATGTTACCGGCGCGGGTCACTTCGCCGATGGCTTCAGGCAGGGTCTTGCCCTCTTCCCGAGCCAGCAAGGTGCCGAGTTCTTCGCGGCGAGCGAGGATTTCAGTACCGACTTTATCCAGCGAGTCGTGGCGGGCCTGAATGCCCGAGGTCGACCAGGCCGGGAACGCAGCGCGAGCGGCGTCGATGGCGGCGTGGACCTGGGCCAGATCAGCCTTGGCGTATTCACCGATGGTGTCGGTCAGTTCAGACGGGTTGATGTTGGCGCAGTATTCACTGCCGGCAACCCATTCACCGTTGATGTAGTTATCGAAACGCTTTGTATCAGCCACAACAATTCTCCTCACGCAAAAGGCCGCTGATTGCTCAGCGGCCTTGTTTAATCGGGTGTGTTACTGCGCACCTTGCTTGTCGATCAGCGCGGCGAGCATTTCGTACTCTTCGCCGGTCAGATCGGTCAGCGGCGCACGCACAGGACCTGCGTCATAGCCGGCAATTTTTGCACCCGCCTTGACGATGCTCACCGCGTAACCGGATTTGCGGTTACGGATGTCCAGGTACGGCAGGAAGAAGTCGTCGATGATCTTGCCGACGGTGGCGTGATCTTCGCGAGCGATGGCGTGGTAGAAATCCATCGCGGTTTTCGGGATGAAGTTGAACACCGCCGAGGAGTAAACCGGTACGCCCAAGGCCTTGTAGGCAGCGGCGTAGACTTCGGCGGTCGGCAAACCACCCAGGTAGCTGAAGCGATCGCCGAGGCGACGACGGATCGACACCATCAACTCGATATCGCCCAGGCCATCCTTGTAGCCGATCAGGTTCGGGCAGCGTTCGGCCAGGCGTTCCAGCAGCGGCGCGGTCAGGCGGCAGACGTTACGGTTGTAAACCACCACGCCGATCTTCACCGATTTGCACACGGCTTCAACGTGGGCGGCAACGCCGTCCTGGCTGGCTTCGGTCAGGTAGTGCGGCAGCAGCAACAGGCCTTTGGCGCCCAGACGCTCGGCTTCCTGTGCATATTCGATGGCTTGACGGGTCGAACCGCCAACGCCGGCCAGAATCGGCACGCTGGTTTCGCAGGTGTCGACGGCAGTCTTGATGATTTCCGAATATTCGCTGGCCGCCAGGGAGAAGAACTCACCGGTGCCGCCTGCGGCGAACAA
Organism: Pseudomonas sp. BF-R-01; assembly: GCF_019946615.1. Lineage (NCBI taxonomy): Bacteria > Pseudomonadati > Pseudomonadota > Gammaproteobacteria > Pseudomonadales > Pseudomonadaceae > Pseudomonas > Pseudomonas sp. BF-R-01. Next base: position 21,548 of record NZ_JAGYFX010000051.1, on the reverse strand, counting down.
AGCCGAGGCGCCGTATGGGGCCAGCCATTCGAGACGCTTGATGTAGCCCGCGCGATTGAAGTCGCCCTGAGCATTGAAATCGGTAACCGGGAAAGACAACAGACCGGAAGAGAGGATGGACTTCAGTTCTTGTGGATTCATTATTCGAACACCCTGGGTAGCAACGTTTGTTTATGTGTGTGTGAGAAAACCGTTCAGCCTGCGCCGAAGTTGTAGGTCATCGTACAACTTAAAAAACAACCGTCAACTGCATTTCATCGCCGCACCCAAAATTTATGCGTCGGAAAAGTATTTTCTTGACGTAGGAAAGATCTCCTCTATGCTCTGAATAACTGTATATACATACAGTTATCTTGAAACATACCGACGACATATCAAGGAGATAGAAATGTCAGGTCTACACACAAAAACTCAGGAAAAACCAAAACAGGTCATTGCCGGTCTGGATGATCTGTTCACCGAGAACGGCATCGCCATTACGGGTAATGACCATCTGGTCCTGCGCCTCGACGAGCACCAAACCGACACCCACCAGCCATCCGCCCCTGCATCCGGCAACGCCTTGAAAGGCAAGCCACAGCTGAGGTTCGAGGGTGGTGAACACACCGCCATCGGCGACAACACGCTGCTGCGTTTCGCCAAAGATGCACCGGCGATAACGGCCTCGCAGGTCGAGTTGCATTTGCCTAACGGCCTGGCCCTGACGTATGGGCAGGTTGTTGCACTGGGCGGTGATTTCTATGGAATCCCGGACAAACCGGTCAGCGAAGGCGCAACCGCTGCCGACCGGATCCAGCGCTTTACCGAGGCCTTCAATTCCCTGGCGGTGCTGCCGGCGTCAAATGCCGAAGCGAAGCTGATCCTCGGCGTCATGCAGAAGGAAATCGCCGCGGTTAAACAGGCGATAAAGGACGGCAAACAGCCCCACGAGGCGTATGACGCATTGGGTGATACGTTGTCGGAAGAGTGGAACAAGATCACCGGCGGCGGCAGTTTCGTCTCGGCCCTGTATCCATTGGGCCGCTACCTGAAACTGGCCGCCAACAACGCTGACCACTTCGCCGAGTGGGCACTGCTGGCCTACATCGCCGGGCATACGGCGGCATTGCAACAAGCGGTGGTCGCCCACAACAGTGGCGATGACGCGTCGCTGGAACTGGCTTACGCGATGAACGCTTTCGCCGATCACTACCTGACCGACCTGTTTTCCGCCGGCCACCTGCGGGTGCCGCGCAAACAGTTGGCAGCGGTGGTCACGCCGAGTGACCTGGGCTCGTTGATTACCCGCTTCATGCACGACGAAGACAGCAAGTTCGGCCTCAATGTGCGCAACGGTGACGGCGTTCAATGGCATGCGTATGGCGACAAGCGCTACTTCGATGCAATCGACAGCGCCAATCGCGCCCAGGTCAATCTAGCGGTCCAGGTGTCGGCGGATGAAATTTTCGCGACGTACCTCAGCGGCATCGCTCCGTCGCCCGGCAGTTTCGCGGCATTGAAAAAACTGCCTGATCTGCAAGCGGTACTGAACCCGACGGGCAATTTCTCGCCGCTGTTCAAGGTCGAGGGCAACAAGGTGTTGCGGCGCAAGGACGTCAATAACCTGAATGACACCGCCACCGTCGATGACTGGTGGGGCTGGAGCACTTACCTGCTGCTCAAGGACTACAACCCGACTGGCAACGTGGCCTGATAAGGAGATCGATGATGACTATCAAACTGAAACTGGAATTGGCTTCGGGCGATTCGCTGAAGGGTGCGCCGCTGGAATTGCTGGCTGATGGCAAGGCCATTGCCAAAGCGGTGGTGGGTAAGCATGGGGAAGTGGTGTTCGATGCCAAGCCCGGTGCAGGTCGGTTGGCGGTGAGGGTGGATCGTTCGATTCTTCGTGCTGGCTGACGCTGTGGTGTAACGGCCGCAGGACTCATCGCCAGCAAGCCGGCTCCTACAGGATTGTCGTCGTACACAAAATTTGCGTACGACACAGTTCCTGTAGGAGCCGGCTTGCCGGCGATGGCGGTCTCTCGGACAACCCGTAACCCGGGTTGAAATATTAACCCCGCTGCGCCTCAGCCTCTTCATGCGCATGACGCAACCGCTCGCGGCTGTTCGTCAGATGCAAGCGCATCGCCGCCCGCGCCGCATCGGAATCCTGGCGTGCGATCGCATCGTAAATCTCTTCGTGCTCACGGCTCAGGCGACTCATGTAGTGCTGTTGGTCGTCATGGGCCAGGCGTGCCGAGTTCAGGCGCGTACGCGGAATGATGCTGGTGCCCAGGTGGGTCATGATGTCGGTGAAGTAGCGGTTGCCGGTCGACAGCGCGATTTGCAGGTGGAACTGGAAGTCCGAGGCCACGGCATCGCTGGCGTGGGCCGCGCTTTCGTTCAAGGCGTCCAGGGCGGCGCGCATCAACGCCAACTGCTCAGGGCTGCGACGTTGCGCAGCAAGCCCCGCGGATTCCACTTCGAGGCTGATACGCAGCTCCAGAATCGCCAGCACATCACGCAGCGTCACCACCGTCGCCGGGTCGATACGGAAACCACTCGGGCTCGGTGTATCGAGCACGAAGGTGCCGATGCCGTGGCGGGTTTCCACCTGCCCGGCCGCCTGCAAACGGGAAATCGCCTCGCGCACCACGGTGCGGCTGACGCCATGGGCATCCATGATCGCCGACTCGGTGGGCAATTTGTCGCCGCGCTTGAGGTGACCATCGCGGATCTGCTCGGACAGCACCGTCACCAATTCCTGTGCGAGGCTGCGGCGCTTGCGAGGGAGGCGTGGTGCGTCGATCGGGTTTTCCATGGTGAACGTCTGTCTCGAAAAATTCGGCTGAAACCGCATCATAGCTCAACGCGGTTGTACGATCACCATCACCCCTTTGTAGGAGCGAGCGGTGCGGCGATCCGACTTGCCCGCGAAGGCCGTTACGCGGATTGTAATTAAGACCGCGTCATCGTTCTTCGCGGGCAAGTCGGATCGCCGCACCGCTCGCTCCTACAGGGATTGTGGTGATTATGCGGTTACGGTCTGGTCCACCAGATGGCCGTTGTCGATGCGCACATGCCGTGGATGGAAGCGTTTCAGGCTGCTGCGGTGCCCGACGCTGACAATGCTGAGCCCCGGAATCTCATCGATCAACGCCTGATACAGCGAAGCTTCATCCTCTTCATCCATCGCTGAAGTCGCTTCGTCCATGTACAGCCATTGCGGTGCATAAAGCAGCGCACGGGCAAAGGCCAGACGTTGCTGTTCGCCCGGCGAAAGCATGCGTTGCCAGTGATTCGCTTCATCCAGGCGCGAAACCAGGTGTGGCAAACGACAGGTTTCCAGCACATGTACGTAGCGTTCCTGCGGATAGGTCTCGCCAGGCTGTGGATAACTCAGCACCTCACGCAGCGTGCCAATCGGCAGATAAGGCTTTTGCGGCAGGAACAAATAGCGCGCCGCCGGCAGACGAATGCTGCCATGGCCTGTTGGCCACAAATGCCCCATCGCTCGCAGCAACGTGGACTTGCCGCTGCCGGAACGGCCGCTGAGCATCACACGCTCGCCCTCCTCCACGGTCATGTCGGCATTGGTCAGCAGATGCCGACCGTCCGCCAGATCGAGGCCCAGGTTGTGAATCTTCAACCCATTACCCTGATTCTGTACGTCGATGGCCGGCGCGCGCTCTTCGTTGTCGGTCATGGCCTGACGGAAACTCAGCAGACGATCACAAGTGGCACGCCATGAGGCGAGGTTCTGGTACGCACTGATAAACCAGCTGAAACTCTCCTGCACATTGCCGAACGCCGAACTGATTTGCATCAGATCACCGAGTTCGATCTTGCCAGCGAAATAACGTGGGGCCGCGACCATGAACGGAAAGATGATGGCGGCCTGTTGGTAACCTGCGGTAAAGAACGTCAGACGCTTGGACACCTTCATGATGTCCCAGAAGTTGTGCCAGACCAGCCCGAAGCGGTGGCTCAAGCGACGATTTTCATTGGGTTCGCCGTTGTACAGCGCAATAGTCTCGGCATTTTCGCGAACCCGTACCATGGAGAAACGCAGGTCGGCTTCAAAGCGTTGTTGTTGGTTGTTCAGGCCGATCAGGCGACGACCGATCAGATGCGTCAGCCAGCTACCGATCACGGCATACACCAGCACACACCAGAACATGTAGCCGGGGATGGTGAAACCGAACACTTCGATACTGCCCGACACGCCCCACAGAATGATCGAGAACGACACCAGGCTGACAATGTTGCGCAGCAAACCGATGCCCAGTTCCAGGGTATTGGAGGTGAAGTTGTTGAGGTCTTCGGAAATCCGCTGGTCCGGGTTATCGGTGTAACCGCCCTGCTCCAGCTGGTAGTAATTCTTGTTGCCGAGCCAGCGGGCGAAATGCTTTTCCGTGAGCCAGGCACGCCAGCGGATGGTCAGCATCTGCGTCAGATAGAGCCGGTAAACGGCACCGATGATCGCCACCGCCGCAATCCCGCAGAAATACAGAATCAGCTGCCAGAACGCGGCTTCGTCCTTCTTCTGCAGAGCGTTGTAGAAGTCCTTGTACCAGGTGTTGAACCACACCGAGAGCCCCACGCTGATCAACGACAACGCGATCACCGCGATCAGTAGTGTCCAGGCCTTGACCTTCTCTTCGCTTTGCCAATAAGGCGTGATCATCGCCCAGACTTTGCGAAAAAACTGCCCGCGCACGGCATCGTTGACCGCGGAATATTCAGCGTTCTGATTCATGGAAAAGGCTCGATAAAGAAAAGAACACGCACGAACCGATCATAGATGATCGGCTCGGTTTGTCGCGAGGCGCGGCCGGCATTTGTTCAGCGCAGGTTCAGCGACGAACGGGACGCTTTTGCAGTTTGCGCTGCAGCGTACGGCGGTGCATGCCCAAGGCGCGGGCAGTGGCGGAGATGTTGCCTTCGTGTTCGGTCAACACGCGCTGGATGTGTTCCCATTGCAAGCGGTCCACCGACATCGGGTTTTCCGGCACCAGGGAGTCGAGGTCAGCGTGCTCGGAGAGCAGCGCAGCAAGGACATCATCGGCATCCGCCGGTTTGCACAGGTAGTTGCAGGCACCGCGCTTGATCGCTTCGACAGCGGTGGCAATGCTCGAGTAACCGGTGAGGATCACCACGCGCATCTCCGGGTCGAGTTCGAGCAGTTTTGGCAGCAACACCAGGCCGGAATCGCCGTCCATTTTCAGGTCCAGCGCGGCGTAATCCGGGATATCGGCCTGGGCGATGGTCAGGCCTTCTTCGGCGGAGCCGGCGGTGCTGACGCGAAAACCACGGCGAGCCATGGCGCGCGCCATCACGCGGGTGAACGTGGCGTCGTCATCTACCAGCAGCAAATGCGGCAGTTCTTCGCCTTCGACTTGGATCTCTTCACTCATGTTCGTCTCCTCGGGCGACACGGGGCAGGCGCAGCTCGGTGAGCGTACCGCCTTCCTCATGACTGTAGAGTTTCACTGAGCCGCCGGCGCGTGTCACGCTGGCCTTGCTCAAAAACAGGCCCAGGCCGAAACCTTTGCCCTTGGTGGTAAAAAACGGTTTGCCGATCTGTTCGGCAATGGCCAGCGGCACACCGGCGCCGTGGTCGCGAATGCTGATGGTCAAGTCCTCGGCATTCCAGTCCAGCGTCACTTGCAGCCCTTCGGGGCATGCATCAGCGGCGTTGTTCAACAAATTCAGCAGCGCCTGGGTCAGGTCCGGAGGCGGCGCCATGCGTGGCACGGTGCCTTGGCCCAGGCGCTGGAAGCGGTAACTGGCTTCCGGGCGCATCAAGTGCCAGCGGTTCAGCGCTTCGTCGAGCCAATCGGTGACGTCCTGCATCTCCACAGCCAAGCGGCGATTGGCCTCGGCGGCGCGCACCAGTTGCTGCAAGGTTTCTTTGCAGAGTTTGACCTGATCCTGCAGCACGCTGAGGTCGTCCTGCAACATCGGATCGTGATGGTCCCGGCGCATTTCCTTGAGCAGCACGCTCATGGTCGCCAGCGGCGTGCCCAGTTCATGGGCGGCACCGGCGGCCTCAGTCGCGACGGCCAGCAATTGCTGATCACGCAGGCCTTCTTCGCGACGGATGGCGCGCAGCTCTTCCTGCCGGCGCAGCTCCTCGGCCATGCGCGCGGCGAAGAAGGTAATCACCGCAGCAGCCAGGGCGAAGCTCAGCCACATCCCGTAGACCTGCAGGTTTTCCCGGGCAATCGGGAAGGTTTGCAGCGGATAGAAACCCGCCAGCAACAAGGTGTACATCGCCAGGGCGATGCCCGACAGAATCACCGAATAACGCCATGGCAACGTCACGGCGGCGATGGTCAGCGGCACCAGGTAATAAGAGACGAAGGGGTTGGTCGAGCCGCCGGAGAAATACAGCAAGGCGCTGTGGATAAACAGGTCGCAGGCCAGTTGCACGGCGTATTCAAGCTCAGTAACCGGCCAGGAGGTACGCAGCCGAATCGCCGTGAACGCGCACAGCAACATAGAGCAACCGAGGGTCGCGGCCAGTTGAAACCAAGGCAGCGGCAGCAAGTCGAGCCAGTAGGCCAGGCCCACGGAACCGGCCTGAGCGGCCAACACCAATGTGCGGATGAATGTCAGCCGCCAGAGATTCTGACGAGTTGCGGAAGTGATTTGAACGGGGGCGAGCATGAGCTCTCCTGATGAGCGCTCCAGGCAGATCGCACGGAGTATAACCAAGCACGGGGGCTGACAGGCAAAAGTGCGGCAAACGGCCACATGGCAGGAATGTCAGCCGCGTCTATAAGGCCGCCTTCGCGGGCAAGTCGGATCGCCGCCCGCTCGCTCCTACAGGAGAATGCATTCTGGCGTAGGAGCGAGGCTTGCCCGCGAAGGCCGCGACGCGGTCAACCATCTGTATAGAAGTTGTAACTGTGCGAACCGGATCATTAAAGCTAGAGTCTGATGGTTTCACGCAGGCTCGGACCTAACCCCTGCGCATCGTCCAAGGAGTTTTCATGCACACTTTCCGCCGCAGCGCCGCCCTTCTCGCCCTCAGCGTTGGCACCGTCGCCAGCCTCCCGGCCCTGGCCGCCGACGAGCTGCATTACAACCAGATTTCCCTGCGCGCCGAAGTCAGTCAGGAAGTTGCCCGCGACCTGATGATCGTGACTCTCTACACCGAAGAACAAAATACCGACCCGGCCAAACTCGCGGCCGATGTCAGCACCACCATGAACAAAGCGCTGGCCCAGGCCAAGCAAGTCAAAGACATCACCCTGCGCCAGGGCAGCCGCAACAGCTACCCGATCTACGACACCAAGGGCCAGAAAATCACTGGCTGGCGCGAACGCGCCGAACTGCGCCTGGAAAGCTCCGACTTCGCCGCCCTGTCGAAACTGACCGGCGAACTGCTCACCGACCTGAAAATGGGCGGCATGGACTTCGCCATCGCCACACCAACCCGCAAGGCCAGCGAAGACGCCCTGCTCAAAGACGCCGTGACCGCCTTCAAGGCCCGTGCACAACTGGCGACTGACGCGCTGGGTGGCAAGGGTTACAAAATCGTCAACCTGAACCTGAACAGCAACGGTTATCCACAACCGTACATGCGTGGGCCGATGATGATGAAAGCGGCCAGCATGGATGCCGCACCGGTTACGCCGGAAGTTGAAGCCGGCACCAGCCAGGTCAGCATGACGGCGGATGGGTCGATTGAAGTATTGATGCCTTGATTCGATAACCCGTACACAGAAACGGCGATCACCGGAGTGATCGCCGTTTTTTATGGCCCCGGAAAATCGACGCCACCCGATCCTGTAGGAGCCGGCTTGCTGGCGAAAAATTCCGGATTTTGCGGCGCTGTTTCGGACGCCATCGTCGGAACGCCGCCCGCAGCAAGCCGGCTCTTACAAAGGGCGTATTACATCCGCGAAATCAGGTCGTCTGACAGGCCGCCATCGCCGGCAAGCCGGCTCCTACAAAGGTTCGGGTACATCCGCGAAATCGGGTCGGCTGGAAGGCCGCCATCGCCGGCAAGCCGGCTCCTACAAAGGGCGTATTACATACGCGAAATCGGGTCGGCTGGAAGGCCGCCATCGCCGGCAAGCCGGCTCTTACAAAGGGCGTATTACATCCGCGAAATCAGGTCGTCTGACAGGCCGCCATCGCCGGCAAGCCGGCTCCTACAAAGGGCGTATTACATCCGCGAAATCAGGTCGGCTGACAGGCCGCCATCGCCGGCAAGCCGGCTCCTACAAAGGGCGTGGTACATCCGCGAAATCAGGTCGGCTGACAGGCCGCCATCGCCGGCAAGCCGGCTCCTACAAAAGCAGGTCGGCGTACACCCGCTTCTCACCACTCATCAGGCCGAGCGTTAGCTCGCCTGCAGCTTTTGATTTTGATCTGCCCGCCCCTTCGGGAGGCCGAGTGGAGGTTCTGCGCAGTGGGCAGCCCGGCATGGATGCCGGGCTAGCCGCCCCCGGCCATGGATGGCCGATGGCGGCGGGCCCACGGAGCAGGACCGGAGCGAGGGAACGCCGAGCCTTAGCGAGGGGCCGGACGCTGGGGCGAAGCGTTTTGCTTACTTTTGGGCGTCTGCAAAAGTGAGTCGCCGTAAGGGCGAAACCGTAAGTGGCCGTTACCGCAGGAATGGATATGTACACCTGAAGGAATATGGTCGGCCATAAGGCCGCCATCGCCAGCAAGCTGGCTCCTACATTTTGAACGGTGTACATCCAGCCGACCAAGTCCGGCAACCAGCCTGAATATACCGAGATAGAGGGGTCCCCCTCACAAACGGATATTTCCGCCCACCCCGTCTACGACGCTACCCTGAGGAAAACACAGCGACCCAAACCCCCGGGGACTCCATGGAAAGAACCACCGTCAAACCACTCCTGCTCGCCCTAGCCCTCGCAACAACCGCCCCCTTCGCACAAGCCGCCACCACCCTGGTCTACTGCTCCGAAGCCAGCCCCGCCGGCTTCGACCCCAGCCAATACACCAGCGGCACCGACTTCGACGCCTCGGCCGAAACCGTCTTCAACCGCCTCACCCAATTCAAACGCGGCGGCACCGAAGTCGAACCCGGGCTGGCGACAAACTGGGACGTGTCAAAAGACGGCCTCACCTACACCTTCCACCTGCGCGACGGCGTGAAATTCCACACCACCGACTATTTCACCCCGACCCGCGACTTCAACGCCGACGACGTGCTGTTCACCTTCCAGCGCCTGCTCGACCCGGAGAATGCGTTCCGCAAAGCCTATCCCGCCGAGTCCCCGTACTTCACCGATATGGACCTGAACAAAACGATCAAGAGCGTCGACAAAATCGACGAGCACACCGTGCGCTTCAGCCTGAACAACATCGACGCCGCCTTCATCCAGAACCTGGCGATGAGTTTCGCTTCGGTGCAATCCGCCGAGTACGGCGCGCAATTGTTAAAGGAAGGCAAAGCGGCCGACATCAACCAGAAACCCGTCGGCACCGGCCCGTTCGTGTTCAAGCGCTATCAAAAGGACTCGCAGATCCGCTACGTCGCCAACAAGGCGTACTGGAAACCCGAGGATGTGAAAATCGACAACCTGGTGTTCTCGATCACCCCGGACGCCGCCGTGCGCTTGCAGAAACTCAAGGCCGGCGAGTGCCAGGTCAGCGGTTACCCGCGCCCGGCCGACATCGAGGTGATGGAGAAAGACCCGAACCTGCGCGTGCTCAAGCAGGCCGGGTTCAACCTCGGCTTCCTGGCCTACAACGTGACACACCCGCCACTGGACCAGCTCAAGGTGCGTCAGGCCCTGGACATGGCGATCGACAAACCGGCGATCATCAAGGCTGTCTACCAGAGTGCCGGGCAACTGGCGCAAAACGCCTTGCCTCCCGCGCAATGGTCGTATGACCCGAGTATCAAGGACGCTTCCTACGACCCGACAAAAGCCCGGGCGCTACTGAAAGAAGCAGGGGTTGCACCCGGTACCACCATTAATTTGTGGGCCATGACCGTGCAGCGTGCCTCCAACCCCAATGCGCGGATGTCGGCACAGATGATCCAGCAGGATTGGGAGAAGGTCGGCATCAAGGCCAACATCGTCAGCTATGAATGGGGCGAGTACATCAAGCGCGCCAAGAACGGCGAACACGACGCGATGATCTACGGCTGGACCGGCGACAACGGCGACCCCGACAACTGGCTCGGCGTGCTCTACAGCTGCGCGGCCGTGAAGGGCAGCAACTACGCCAAGTGGTGCGACCCGGCCTACGACAAACTCGTCCAGCAAGCCAAGGTGTCCACGGACAAACAGCAGCGGGTGAAACTGTATCAACAGGCCCAACAAATCCTCAAGCAACAGGTCCCTATCACGCCGATCGCCAACTCGACGGTGTTCCAGCCGCTGCGCAAGGAAGTCACCGACTTCAAGATCAGCCCGTTCGGCCTCACACCCTTCTATGGTGTGGGTATAAATAAGTAACACCGCGCGCCAACCGGGTGCGCCCAGCGCCCCGGTTGCCCTTCGTCAGTGCGTGGTTTGCACCGAAAAAAATACACGCAAACGGTCAAATGCGCGTCAATTTATACATATGCGACATTAAGGTACGTTCGTGCCACTGTTTAAGGCTTGTGGCCATTCAACATCTTGCATTGGGTATGGCCCCTGCATAAGTATCCGCAGGCACGACTCACGAGGTCGTCCTCAAATTCAAAAATGACAACAAATCATGAGGCCACCATGCTTAAACACGCGGTCATTCCGTTTTTAGTCGGCGCCAGCTTGTTAGCTGCCGCACCTTTCGCCCAAGCGGCGACTAACCTGGTGTTCTGCTCCGAAGGGAGCCCGGCCGGTTTTGATCCTGGTCAGTACACCACCGGAACCGACTTCGACGCCTCTGCCGAAACCATGTTCAACCGTCTGACTCAGTTCGAGCGCGGCGGCACCGCCGTTATTCCTGGTCTGGCGACCAAGTGGGACATCTCCGATGATGGCCTGACTTACACCTTCCACCTGCGTGAAGGCGTCAAGTTCCACACTACCCCGTACTTCAAGCCGACTCGCGAGTTCAACGCCGACGACGTGCTGTTCACCTTTAATCGCATGATTAACAAGGATGATCCGTTCCGTAAGGCGTACCCGACCGAATTCCCGTACTTCACCGACATGGGGATGGACACCAACATCACCAAGATCGATAAAGTCGACGACCACACCGTCAAGTTCACCCTCAAAGAAGTAGATGCCGCGTTCATCCAGAACATGGCCATGAGCTTCGCCTCGGTGCAGTCCGCCGAGTACGCAGCCCAGCTGCTCAAGGAAGGCAAAGCCGCCGACATCAACCAGAAGCCGGTCGGCACTGGTCCGTTCGTGTTCAAGAGCTACCAGAAAGACTCCAACATCCGCTACACCGGGAACAAGGACTACTGGAAGCCTGACGACGTCAAGATCGACAACCTGATCTTCGCCATCACCACCGACCCGTCGGTGCGTATCCAGAAGCTGAAAAAGGGCGAGTGCCAGATCACTCTGTTCCCGCGTCCGGCCGACCTGAAGGCGCTGAAAGAAGACAAAACCCTGAAAGTGCCTGACCAGGCCGGTTTCAACCTGGGTTACATCGCCTACAACGTGATGGACAAGATCAAGGGTGACGACAAGCCGAACCCGATGGCCCAACTGAAAGTGCGTCAGGCACTGGACATGGCCGTCAACAAACAACAGATCATCGACTCGGTTTACCAGGGTGCAGGTCAAAAGGCCGTCAACGCCATGCCGCCGACCCAGTGGTCTTACGACACCACCATCGTGGATGCTCCGTACAACCCTGAGAAAGCCAAGGAGCTGCTCAAGGAAGCCGGTGTGAAGGAAGGCACCGAAATCGTTCTATGGGCAATGCCGGTGCAGCGTCCGTACAACCCGAACGCCAAGCTGATGGCAGAAATGCTGCAGTCCGACTGGGCGAAGATCGGTATCAAGGCCAAAATCCAGAGCTACGAATGGGGCGAGTACATCAAGCGCTCCAAAGGCGGCGAAAACGGCGCGATGCTGATTGGCTGGAGCGGCGACAACGGTGACCCGGACAACTGGCTGAACGTGCTGTTCGGCTGCGACTCGCTGCAAGGCAACAACTTCTCCAAGTGGTGCGACAAGAAGTTCGACGGCATCGTCAAAGAAGCCAAGCGCACGACCGACCAGGGCAAGCGCACCGAACTGTACAAGCAGGCGCAACACGTCCTCAAAGACGCTGTTCCAATGACACCTATCGCTCACTCGACGGTGTTCCAACCCATGCGCAACGAAGTGCAGGATTTCAAGATCAGCCCATTCGGCTTGAACTCCTTCTACGGCGTTAGCGTCAGCAAATAAGATTTGGCAACGGCGACGTTTTTGACGTCGCCGTTGCTTTTTCTACCGAGAAAGCAGGAAACAACCTACATCCTATTCCGCTGAGCATTACAGCTGCGGCGTCGGACGCGTTGCCCTTTCCTACGAGTCTTTAGGACTCTACGCATTTACTGCCAGACTCGCGGCTCTTACCGTCGGGTTCTGACCAGTGCACGCGTGGGCTCTCGGTTATTGCTGCACGTCATGGCTTGAGATCAGTGACGCCTCCACGTCCCCGGACGGGACAGCGGCGCATTGAAAACACTTAGCGAAAGAGAAAAGGGAGCGTCATGCGCCATACCTTGGTTTTATCCGCATTGCTGGGCACCGGCCTGCTGGCCGCCACTTCCATCAGCCAGGCCGCCAACAACAGCCTGGTGTTCTGCTCCGAAGGCAGCCCGGCTGGCTTCGACACCGCGCAGTACACGACCGCGACCGATAACGACGCCGCCGAGCCGTTGTACAACCGATTGGCAGAATTCGAAAAAGGCGCCACCAACGTCGTACCAGGCCTGGCAAAGAGCTGGGATATTTCCGAAGACGGCCTCAAGTACACCTTTCACCTGCGCGAAGGGGTGAAATTTCATACGACCAAGTACTTCACGCCGAGCCGTGATTTCAACGCCGATGACGTGCTGTTCACCTTCAATCGCATGCTCGATCCGCAGCAACCTTTCCGTAAGGCTTATCCAACCGAGTTCCCGTATTTCAACGGGATGAGCCTGAACAAGAACATCGCCAAGGTCGAAAAGACCGGGCCGCTGACCGTGGTCATGACGCTCAACAGCGTGGACGCCGCGTTCATCCAGAACATCGCCATGAGCTTCGCTGCCATCCTGTCCGCCGAATACGCCGACAAGCTGCTGGCCGAAGGCAAGCCGAGCGACATCAACCAGAAGCCGATCGGCACCGGGCCGTTCGTGTTCAAGAGCTACCAGAAAGACTCCAACATCCGTTACAGCGGCAACAAGCAGTACTGGGACCCGAGCCGGGTCAAGCTCGACAACCTGATTTTCGCCATCAACACCGACGCCTCGGTGCGGGTGCAGAAACTCAAGGCCAACGAGTGCCAGATCACCCTGCACCCACGTCCCGCCGATGTCGAAGCGCTGAAGAACGACGCGAATCTCAAGCTCATCGAAAAGCCTGGCTTCAACCTCGGCTACATCGCCTACAACGTGCGCCACAAACCATTCGACCAGCTCGAAGTGCGCCAGGCGCTGGACATGGCGGTGAACAAGCAAAGCATTCTCAACGCCGTTTACCAAGGTGCCGGTCAACTGGCGCAAAACGCCATGCCGCCGACCCAATGGTCCTACGACGAGACCATTAAAGACGCCGCCTACAACCCGGAAAAAGCCAAGGAACTGCTCAAGGCTGCCGGCGTGAAAGAAGGCACCGAAATTACCCTGTGGGCGATGCCGGTTCAGCGTCCCTACAACCCCAACGCCAAGTTGATGGCCGAGATGCTCCAGGCTGACTGGGCGAAGATCGGTCTCAAAGTGAAGATCGTCAGCTACGAATGGGGCGAGTACATCAAGCGCACCAAGAATGGCGAGCACGACATCAGCCTGATTGGCTGGACCGGTGACAATGGGGACCCGGACAACTGGCTCGGCACGCTTTACAGCTGCGACGCCATTGGCGGCAACAACTACTCCCAATGGTGTGATCCGGCTTACGACAAGCTGATCAAGCAGGCCAAGGTCGTCACCGACCGCGACCAGCGCACCGTGCTTTACAAACAGGCTCAGCAGTTGCTCAAGCAGCAAGTGCCGATCACGCCTGTCGCTCACTCGACGGTCAACCAGCCGTTAAGCGCCAAAGTCGAAGGATTCAAGGTGAGTCCTTTCGGCCGCAACGTGTTCTCGGGCGTCAGTATCGACAAATAACCGATTAGCCAAAAAACGCTGGGGGCGGATTCCGCCCTCACGCAAGCGTATTGCCGTTATTTGCCGATCAGGCCGACAGCAAACGTTTGCGAAGCCTTGTATGAGTTCCAAAACCAATAGCCGGATCACAAAAAAAGACCGGTATAAAAAAAGAAAGAAAGGAGCTTCACCCATGAAACTGAGCAGCATGGCGTTATTGGCCCTGGCCATCAGCAGCGTTACCGCCACGGCCTACGCTGAGTCCCAGAGTCAGGCTTTCACACCGGTCACCGTCAAGGAAAAGAGCGCCCAAAGCGAAGCCACCGGCTTTGTTGAAGGGCAATCGGTCACCGGCTCCACGCGTAACTGGTATGCGAATGAGTCGTTCAAGCGGGGTGCGACGCTCAACTATCGTAATAATGGTGAGACTCACACGACTGACCGCCGCATCAACTGGGTGCAAGGCACGATCATCAAGTACAACTCGGGCTTCACCGAAGGCACTGTAGGCTTCAGCACCGAAATCGCCGCCTACAACGCCATTGCCCTGGACCGTGACCGTAAAGACCTCGCGTCCGGCAACGGCGGTGCGCCTGAGCCAGGTCGCTCCGGCCGTGGTAACAACCGTACGCTGACTGAAAATGGCGGTGACGCTGTTGATCAGTGGAGCAAACTGGGCCTGGCCAACGTCAAGGCACGCGTCTCCAACACCACACTGACGGCTGGTCGCCAGAATTTCAGCAGCCCGCAAGTGGATGTCATCGGTAACCGTCCCCTGCCTTCGAGCTTCGAAGGTGTGACCCTGCACAGCGAAGAGCTGGAAAACCTCTCCTTCGACCTCGGCACCTTCGACCGTAACTCGCCGCGTACCGAACAGAGCCAGCGCAAGTTCCGTTCCGAATACGGCGACGGCACAGCCGAAGCGGATCACGTCAACACCGCCGGTATCACCTACCAGCCGTTCGCCAGCCTGACCACCAGCCTGTGGGGCACCCAGGCGGAAGACCTGTGGAACCAGTACTACTTCGGCGCCAGCCATGTGTTGGGCGACAGCTCGATCCTGAGCCTGACCACCGGCCTGAACTACTACAAAACCGTCGACGAAGGTAAAGCCAAGCTCGGCCAGATCGACAACGACACCTACTCCCTGTCGTTCGGCCTGACCCACCAGGCTCACAGCCTGACCTTCTCGTACCAGGAAGTGAACGGTAACGAGTACTTCGACTACCTGCACGAAACCAACGGCATCTACCTGGCCAACTCCCTGTTGTCGGACTTCAACGGCCCGAACGAGAAATCCTTCCAGGTCGCCTACGGCCTGAACATGGCTGAATACGGCGTTCCAGGCCTGAAGTTCAACATCTACCAGGCGCGCGGCTGGGGCATCGACGGTACTCACTACAACAGCACCGGCTACGGCGACGTGAAGGGAATGGACGGCGAGCACCATTACGAATACGGCATCGGTGCTTCGTACGCCGTGCAGAGTGGCCCGCTCAAGGCGACCGCGATCCGCGCGACCTACACCGCTCACCGCGCCAGCGAAAACCAGGCGGATGGCAGCCTCAACGAGTTCCGTCTCGTGACCACCATCCCGTTCAACGTTCTGTAATGCACCCGCCGAACGGCTGATTCAGTGACGAATCTACCGTTCGGCTTTTGTCCTTAACTGATTGCAGAGGGCTCTTGATGAAAATGCTTCCCCTACGTGCGGCCATCGCTGCCGCGTTGCTGAGTGTTGCCGTTGGCGTCTCGGCCAAACCCTTGGTGGTTTGCACCGAAGCCAGTCCGGAAGGCTTCGACATGGTTCAATACACGACTGCAGTCACAGCCGATGCGGTGGCCGAAACCATCTTCAACCGCCTGGCGGACTTCAAGCCCGGTACCACCGAAGTGATTCCGGCACTGGCCGAGTCCTGGGACATCAGCGAAGACGGCCTGACCTACACGTTCCACCTGCGCAAAGGCGTCAAGTTTCACACCACCGAATACTTCAAGCCGACCCGCGACATGAACGCCGACGACGTGGTCTGGAGCTTCCAGCGTCAACTGGACCCGAATCACCCGTGGCACAAACTGTCGAGCGTGGGCTTCCCGTACTTTGAAAGCATGGGCTTCAAGGAACTGCTGAAAAGCGTCGAGAAAGTTGACGACAACACGGTCAAATTCACCCTGACCCGTCGCGAAGCGCCGTTCCTGGCCGACATCGCCATGGCCTTCTCCTCGATTTACCCTGCCGAGTACGCCGACCAGCTGCTCAAGACGAACAAGACCGGCGACCTCAACAACAAACCGGTCGGCACCGGCCCGTTCGTTTTCCAGCGTTACGCCAAGGACGCTCAGGTTCGCTTCAAGGCCAACCCGGACTACTTCCGTGGCAAGCCGCCGGCTGACTCGTTGATCCTGGCCATCGCCACCGACAACAACGTGCGCCTGCAAAAGCTCAAGGCCAACGAGTGCCAGGTTGCGCTGTATCCGAAGCCGGATGACATCCCGAGCATCAAGAAAGACGCCAAACTGAGCGTCGATGAACTGAACGCGATGACCGTTTCGTACATCGCCATGAACACCACGCACAAGTACATGAGCGACGTGCGGGTGCGCAAAGCCATCGACATCGCCTTCGATAAAGAGGCTTATGTCAACGCGCTGTTTGGTAAAGGCAATGCGACAGTGGCGGTCAACCCGTTCCCGGACACGCTGCTGGGCTACAACCACAGCCTGAAAAACCCTGCCCGTGATCTGGACAGGGCCCGCGCCCTGCTCAAGGAAGCCGGCGTACCGGAAGGCACCACCTTCACCCTGTTCACCCGTAACGGTGGCGGCCCGACCAACCCGAACCCGATGCTCGGCGCGCAGATGATGCAGGCTGACCTGGCCAAGGTCGGGATCAAGATCGACATTCGCGTGATGGAATGGGGCGAAATGCTCAAACGCGCGAAAAACGGCGAGCACGACATGGTTTCCGCCGGATGGGCGGGTGATAACGGCGACCCGGATAACTTCCTGACGCCTATGCTCAGTTGCGAAGCCGCGAAGAACGGCGAAAACTATGCACGCTGGTGCAATGACAAGTTCCAGGCGCTGATCGACCAGGCTCGCGAAAAAACCGATCCGGCCGAGCGGGCAGCGCTGTACGAGCAGGCCCAGGTTATTTTTAACCAGGACCAGCCATGGATCAGCATGGCGCACACTAGAATGTTCACCGCTATGCGCAACAACGTAGAGGGCTATCACATTAGCCCCCTCACCACTAATAACTTCGCCACCACCCAGGTGAAGTAGATAAGAAAACTCCCGGTGTCCCTGACTCCAGGGACACCGGGCACGCCTAACCGGCTGATGAGGTACACCAGAAGATGTTTAGTTTTATTGCCCGCCGATTGGGGTTATTGATCCCCACGTTCTTCGGCATCACCTTGCTGACTTTCGCGTTGATTCGCATGATTCCAGGCGACCCCGTGGAAGTAATGATGGGCGAACGACGAGTCGACCCCGAAATGCATGCTCAGGCAATGGAACGCCTAGGTCTGAACAAACCGCTGTATGCCCAATACCTGGATTACATCGGCAAACTGGCTCACGGCGATCTCGGCGAATCCCTGCGTACCCGTGAAAGCGTGTGGAGCGAGTTCAGCTCTCTATTCCCCGCGACCCTGGAACTGTCCATGGCCGCCCTGTTGTTCGCCGGTATCCTGGGCCTTCTGGCCGGGGTGATCGCGGCACTCAAGCGAGGATCCCTGTTCGACCATGGGGTGATGGGCATCTCCCTGGCGGGATATTCGATGCCGATCTTCTGGTGGGGCCTGATCCTGATAATGTTCTTCTCGGTGTCCCTGGGCTGGACCCCGGTGTCCGGGCGGATCGACTTGCTCTATGACATCGAGCCGCGCACCGGCTTCATGCTCATCGACACGCTGCTGGCCGATGACGTCGGTGCGTTCCTCGATGCCCTGCATCACCTGATCCTGCCGGCCATCGTGCTCGGCACCATCCCGCTGGCGGTGATTGCGCGGATGACCCGTTCTTCGATGCTCGAAGTGCTGCGTGAAGACTACATCCGGACCGCCAAGGCCAAAGGCCTGTCGCCGTCGCGCGTAGTGTTCGTACACGGCCTGCGCAACGCACTGATTCCGGTACTGACAGTAGTCGGCCTGCAAGTCGGCACATTGCTGGCCGGTGCGGTCCTGACCGAAACCATCTTCTCGTGGCCCGGCATCGGCAAATGGCTGATCGAAGCCATTGGCGCACGGGATTATCCCGTGGTGCAAAACGGCATCCTGTTAATCGCCTGCCTGGTGATTCTGGTGAACTTCATCGTGGACATCCTCTACGGCTTCGCCAACCCACGCATCCGTCACCAGCGCTGAGATCATGACCATGACCACTCCAGCTTCAACTGCAAATCAAGCGGTAACAGTCGATCAAAGCCTGCTGTACCCGTCCCCGTACAAAGAATTCTGGCAAGCGTTCTCCAAGAACAAAGGCGCCGTCGCCGGCCTGATGTTCATGTTGCTGGTGATCTTCTGCGCGATCTTCGCGCCGTGGGTCGCGCCGCATAACCCGAGCGAGCAATACCGTGACTTCCTGCTGACCCCGCCGTCCTGGCTGGAAGGCGGGCAAATCCAGTTCCTGCTCGGCACCGATGAACTGGGCCGCGACCTGCTGTCGCGCCTGATCAACGGTTCGCGCCTGTCCCTGCTGATCGGCTTGTCGTCGGTGGTGATGTCGCTGATTCCGGGCATCCTGCTCGGTCTGTTCGCCGGCTTCTTCCCGCGCATCCTTGGCCCGACCATCATGCGTCTGATGGACATCATGCTGGCCCTGCCCTCGCTGCTGCTGGCCGTGGCGATTGTCGCCATCCTCGGCCCTGGCCTGATCAACACCATCATTGCCATCGCCGTGGTTTCGTTGCCGTCCTATGTTCGTCTGACCCGCGCCGCGGTGATGGGCGAGTTGAACCGCGACTACGTGACCGCCGCGCGTCTGGCCGGTGCCGGTCTGCCACGCCTGATGTTCGTCACCGTGCTGCCCAACTGCATGGCGCCGCTGATCGTTCAGGCCACCCTGAGTTTCTCCTCGGCGATTCTCGATGCCGCAGCCCTTGGCTTCCTGGGCCTTGGCGTACAACCGCCAACCCCTGAGTGGGGCACCATGCTGGCTTCGGCTCGCGACTACATCGAACGCGCCTGGTGGGTAGTAAGTCTGCCTGGTTTGACCATTTTGCTCAGCGTGCTGGCAATCAACTTGATGGGCGACGGCCTGCGCGATGCGCTGGACCCGAAACTCAAGAACGCCGCCTGAGGAGATTCAAATGTCACTGTTAGAAATCAAGAATCTCAACGTTCGCTTCGGCGACAAGAACGCCGTTCCGGTGGTCGACGGGCTCGACATTTCCGTGGACAAAGGCGAAGTGCTGGCCATCGTTGGCGAGTCGGGTTCGGGTAAATCCGTGACCATGATGGCGCTGATGGGCCTGATCGAGCATCCGGGGATCGTCACCGCCGACGCCCTGAATTTCGACGGCAAGAACATGCTCAAGCTCAGCAACCGTCAGCGTCGGCAAATCGTCGGCAAAGACCTGGCCATGGTCTTCCAGGACCCGATGACCGCGCTGAACCCGAGCTACACCGTGGGTTTCCAGATCGAAGAAGTGCTGCGCCTGCACCTGAAAATGTCCGGCAAGCAAGCGCGCAAACGCGCCATCGAACTGTTGGAAAAAGTGGAAATCCCGGGCGCCGCCAGCCGTATGGACGCCTACCCGCATCAACTGTCCGGCGGTATGAGCCAGCGTGTTGCGATCGCCATGGCGATTGCCGGCGAGCCCAAACTGCTGATCGCCGACGAACCGACCACAGCTTTGGACGTGACGATTCAGGCGCAGATCATGGACCTGCTGCTGGCGTTGCAGAAAGAGCAGAACATGGGCCTGGTGCTGATCACTCACGACCTCGCGGTCGTGGCCGAAACCGCCCAGCGTGTGTGCGTGATGTACGCCGGCCAGGCCGTAGAAGTCGGTCATGTGCCACAACTGTTCGACATTCCGGCGCACCCGTACAGCGAAGCGCTGCTCAAGGCGATTCCGGAACACAGCCTCGGCGCCTCACGCCTGTCGACATTGCCGGGCATCGTTCCCGGTCGTTACGACCGTCCGCAAGGCTGCCTGCTGTCGCCGCGCTGCCCGTATGTGCAGGACAGCTGCCGTGCGCAGCGTCCGACCCTTGACCCGAAAAGCAACAGCCTCGCCCGCTGCTTCTACCCGCTGAACCAGGAGGTGGCGTAATGGCCGTCGTACTTACCGCCCGCGACCTCACCCGTCACTACGAAGTGTCCCGCGGCCTGTTCAAGGGCCATGCGACCGTACGCGCCCTGAACGGTGTGTCGTTCGAACTGGAAGCCGGCAAGACCCTCGCTGTCGTGGGCGAATCCGGTTGCGGCAAATCCACCCTGGCCCGCGCCCTGACGCTGATCGAAGAGCCGTCTTCCGGCTCCTTGAAAATCGCCGGGCAGGAAGTCGCCGGTGCTGACAAGGCTCAACGCAAACAACTGCGCAAAGACGTGCAGATGGTGTTCCAGAGCCCGTACGCCTCGTTGAACCCTCGGCAGAAAGTCGGTGATCAACTCGCCGAGCCGCTGCTGATCAACACCAGCCTCAGCGCAGCCGAGCGTCGCGAAAAAGTGCAGGCGATGATGAAGCAGGTGGGTCTGCGCCCTGAGCATTACCAGCGCTATCCGCACATGTTCTCCGGCGGTCAGCGCCAGCGGATCGCCCTCGCCCGCGCCATGATGCTGCAGCCTAAAGTGCTGGTCGCGGACGAACCGACCTCGGCGCTGGACGTGTCGATCCAGGCGCAGGTGCTGAACCTGTTCATGGACCTGCAGCAAGAGTTCAACACCGCCTACGTGTTCATCTCGCACAACCTGGCCGTGGTGCAACACGTTGCCGATGACGTGATGGTGATGTACCTCGGTCGCCCGGTGGAAATGGGCCCGAAGAACGACATCTACGAGCGTCCGCTGCACCCGTACACCCAGGCGTTGCTGTCGGCCACACCGACCATTCACCCGGACCCGAACAAGCCGAAGATCAAGATCGTCGGCGAGTTGCCCAACCCGTTGAACCCGCCGTCGGGCTGCGCTTTCCACAAGCGTTGCCCGTACGCGACCGACCGTTGCAAAACCGAAGAGCCAGCCCTGCGCCCTCTGGATAATCGGCAGGTAGCTTGCCACTACGCCGAGCAATTCCTCGACGGCGCGGCGTAACAGCGGGCTGAAAAACCTGTAGGAGCGAGCCTGCTCGCGATGGAGTGTCAGCCAACACGGCTGTTACTGATACTCC